>NZ_RCOA01000101.1:0-24087 GCF_004307585.1 Pseudomonas sp. Sample_20
ATCAAAACTCGCCCGTCTGCTGTTCGGCCTGCTGGCCTATGTCAGCCTCGGCATTGGCCTGATCGCCATCGTCGTGCCCGGCCTGCCGACCACCGAGTTCATCCTTTTAGCCGCGTGGGCTGCGACCCGCAGTTCGCCGCGCTTGAGTGCCTGGCTGGAAAATCACCGCCTGTTCGGGCCGATCCTGAGTAACTGGCGCAACGGCAGGATCATCGCGCGCAAGGCCAAGCTCAGTGCCACCGTCAGCATGCTGCTGTGTGCGACGTTGATGCTGGTGATGCTCGACCACGGCTGGCCGATCTATCTGGCGATTGCCGGCATGGGCCTGGGCAACCTGTGGATCTGGTCGCGTCCGGAGACGCCCGTCGCGGTAGTGAAACATCCTTGTAATTAAAGCCTTTTCAGCACTTTCCCCTGCGCAAACGTTTAGCAGCGACCGTCCGTCGGCAAGCGCCTCATGCCGTCTCGCTCGACGCCGATGAGGATTGAATGGCGCTGAATGGATTTGGCAAACCGGGCTCCCGGCCCAGCCACCTGTTTATTCCATTCGCGAGATCGCCCCATGTTCGACTCTCTTTCCATTCGCCTGAAAATCGTCCTGCTCTCCGGCCTGTGCCTGCTCGGAGTGGTGGCGCTGATTGTCAGCATGAACATCTACCAGACCAACCAGAACGACGCGCTGGTCAGTCAATCCAGCAACCAGTTGCTCACCGCCAGCGTGCAGAACCTGCTGCAGGCCAAGGCCGCCGAACAAGCGGTGCGGGTGCAGAAAACCTTTGGTGAAAGCCTGCTGGTGGTCACCGCCCTCGCCGACCAGATCAAGGATCTGCGGACGATGGCCGCCAAGCGTTCACTCGAAGCCGGCGCCGTTCGGGAAGAGCTGAACCAGAGTCTGAAAACCGCTTTCGAGCGCAACGATAAAGTCCTCGGTATCTGGTTGGCCTTCGAACCCAACGGCCTCGACGGCAAGGACAGCGAATTCGCCAACGATGCTGCGCGGCAGTCCAACGAAGCCGGGCGCTTCGCCTCATACTGGAGCCGTGCCGCCGGCGCCGCGCTGAATACGATCATGGTCGAGGACGACCTGACCAAGACCACCCTCAGCGTCAGCGGTACGCCGTACAACAGTTGGTACACCTGCCCTCGTGACAACAAACGCACCTGCCTGCTCGACCCGTATGCCGACACCGTCGGTGGCAAGGAAATGCTCATGACGACCATTTCCGTACCGCTGCTGGTAGATGGCAAAGCGATCGGCGTGGTCGGTGTCGACATCGCGCTCGACGCCCTGCAAGCCGCCGCCGTCGACTCGCAGCGCAGCCTGTTCAACAACGCCGGGCATATGCTGATCGTCTCCGGCAGCGGTGTGCTGGCGGCCGACAGTGCTGACGCGACGCGGGTCGGCAAAAAAATCAGCGATACCCTCGGCGCCGATGGCAAGGATGTATTGCAACTGGTCGGCAGCGGTACGGCGAAAATCCTCGAACAGGGCGACCTGATTCGCGCGGTTTACCCGGTCGACCCGATCGGCAATTCGCGCGCCTGGGGCGTGGTCATCGACCTGCCCGAGCACGTGCTGCTGGCCGACTCGGTGAAACTTCAAGCGGTGGTGGATGACGCGCAACAAACCGGCGTCATCACTGCCCTGCTGGTGGCGGGCGTGGCCGGTCTGGTCGGCCTCCTGCTGATCTGGCTCACCGCCTCCGGCGTCACCCGTCCGATCAACAGCGTTGCTGAGATGCTGAAGAACATCGCCAGCGGCGAAGGCGATCTGACCCAGCGCCTGAACTACAGCAAGAAAGACGAGCTGGGCGAACTGGTGAACTGGTTCAACCGCTTCCTAGACAAGCTGCAACCGACCATCGCGCAGATCAAACAGAGCATCACCGAAGCGCGCGGCACGGCTGATCAGTCATCGGAAATTGCCCGCCAGACCAGCGAAGGCATGCAAGTGCAGTTCCGCGAAATCGATCAGGTCGCCACCGCGTCCAACGAAATGAGCGCCACTGCCCACGACGTCGCCAACAGTGCCTCGAACGCCGCCAACGCCGCCAAGGGTGCCGACCAGTCGGCGAAGGACGGCATGGCGATCATTGAGCGCAGCACCCGCGACATCAATCAACTGGCCGATGAAGTCAGCAAAGCGGTGACCGAAGTCGAAGCGCTGGCGGTCAACAGCGAGCAGATCGGCTCGGTGCTGGAAGTAATCCGCAGCATCGCCGAACAGACCAACCTGCTGGCCCTCAACGCCGCCATCGAAGCCGCCCGCGCCGGCGAAAGCGGTCGCGGTTTTGCCGTGGTCGCCGATGAGGTGCGCAACCTGGCCAAGCGCACGCAGGATTCGGTGGAAGAAATCCGCATCGTCATCGAGCGCATTCAGACCGGCACCCGTGGCGTGGTCGCGACCATGCACTCGAGCCAGACCCAGGCGCACAACAATGCCGGGCAGATTCGTCAGGCCGTTGATGCGCTGGGCAAGATCAGCGACGCGGTGACGGTGATCAGCGACATGAACCTGCAGATCGCCAGCGCCGCCGAAGAGCAAAGCGCCGTGGCCGAAGAGGTCAACCGCAACGTCTCGGCGATTCGCACCGTGACCGAAACCCTGACCGAACAGGCTACCGAATCGGCGGCGATCAGCAGCCAGCTCAACAGCCTGGCGAGCCAGCAGATGAAATTGATGGATCAGTTTCGCGTCTGATCGCCACCCCACCTATCTGATCGTTCCCACGCTCCGCGTGGGAATGCATCAAGGGACGCTCCGCGTTCCAGCTTTCGATTGGGACGCAGAGCGTCCCGGGCGGCATTCCCACGCGGAGCATGGGAACGATCCTCAATCCAGCCCGGTTATGTTTTGCACTATCATCGCCCTCTCGTTCCGGAGGGCCTTCGATGACTGATCTGCTCACGTCCATCCAAACCGCACTCGGCCTGCCCCACACGCCGATCCCCTTCAACGGTGACGGCGCGTTGCCCTCGGCGTTCGCCGTGACCGATCTGGCCTGCGCCAGCGTCGCCGCTGCCGGGCAAGCGCTCAGCGAATTGCTTCACCAGCAAACCGGGCACTTGCCTGCGGTTGCAGTCGACCGCCGTCTGGCCTCGTTGTGGTTCTCCACCTCGCTGCGCCCGATCGGCTGGCAGGTGCCGCCGCTGTGGGATCCGGTCGCCGGCGACTATGCGACCCGGGACGGCTGGATCCGTCTGCACACCAACGCCCCGCACCACCGCGCCGCCGCTGAACGCGTGCTCGGTGCCTGCGCCGATCGTGCCGCAATGGCGGCGAAAGTCGCACAGTGGGCGAGCGCGGAGCTTGAGCAGGCGGTGGTCGACGCCAAGGGCTGCGCCGCCGAGATGCGCAGTTGGGCGCAGTGGCAGCAGCATCCGCAAGGGCTGGCGGTGAATGCCGAAGCGCTGGTGCAATTCATCGAGCAGACGGACGAGAACCGCAGCCCATGGCAAGGCTCGATCGCACGACCGCTGGCCGGGATCAAGGTGCTCGACCTGACCCGCGTCCTCGCCGGTCCCACCGCCAGCCGCTTTCTCGCCGGGCTCGGCGCGAACGTGCTGCGCATCGATCCGCCGAGCTGGAACGAACCCGGCGTGGTTCCGGAAATGACCGTGGGCAAACATTGCGCGCGTCTGGATCTGCAAGTGCCAGCGGATCGCGCAGTGTTCGAAGGTTTGCTGCAGGACGCCGACATTCTCCTGCATGGCTATCGCGCCGATGCGCTGGAACATCTCGGTTTTGGTGGTGAACGCCGTCGGCGACTGGCACCGGGGCTGATCGACGTCTGCCTCAATGCCTACGGCTGGAGCGGCCCCTGGCAGAACCGCCGGGGCTTCGACAGCCTGGTGCAGATGAGCAGCGGCATTGCCGAGGCCGGGCAGCATTGGAGGCACAGCGATAAACCGACGCCACTGCCGGTGCAGGCACTGGATCATGCGACCGGGTATCTGCTGGCGGCGATTGCGCTCAGGTTACTGACTGAACGACTGGCCAGCGGTCGCGGGGGTACGGCGCGGTTGTCGCTGGCACGGACGGCGAAGCTGTTGCTTGAGCATGGGCCGGGAACGCATGACCCGCTGCGGGCTGAAGACGCACTGGATCAGGATCCGGCGATTGAACACACCGCGTGGGGGCCGGCGCGGAGGTTGCGCGTGCCGCTGCAGATCAGCGGGACGGCGATGCGGTGGAATTGGCCGGCGACGGAGTTGGGCTCGCATCCTCCGTGTTGGCCATGAGAAGCCCCTCACCCTAGCCCTCCCCAGAGGGAGAGGGGACTGATTGGGGGATATTGGAGAGTTACGCCGACGTGAAAGATTTTCGTCGAATCCATAATCGACTCGATCGCTCAGGTCGATGTATAGCGCCAGACACCTCGGTCGGTCCCCTCTCCCTCTGGGAGAGGGCTAGGGTGAGGGGCTGCTTTTCAGATCACAACGACAACACTCCGCTATACAACCCATACGCCGCCAGCCCCGCCCCAATCACCACGCAAGCAAAAATCCCCTTTTCCACCGTAGTGAAAACCGGCTGGCCCTGTTCACGCTTGGCCTTGGCAAACAGGATCACCCCCGGCGCATACAGCAGCGCCGACAGCAGCAGATACTTCACCCCACCGGCATACAACAGCCACACCGCGTAAACCAGGGCGATGCCGCCGATCAGCAGATCCTTGGTGCGCTCGGCCGAGGCGTGTTCGTAGGTTTCGCCGCGCCCGCTGAGTAGCACCGCGTAGGCGGCCGACCATAAATAGGGCACCAGAATCATCGACGAGGCCAGATAGATCAGGCTGGTGTAAGTACCCGCCGAGAACAGTGTGATCAGCAGGAAAATCTGGATCATCACATTGGTCAGCCACAGCGCGTTGACCGGCACGTGATTGTTGTTTTCCTTCTTCAGGAACGCCGGCATGGTTTTGTCTTTGGCCGTGGCGAAGAGGATTTCCGCGCACAGCAAGGCCCATGACAACAACGCGCCCAACAGCGAAATCGCCAGCCCGACGCTGATCAGCAACGCACCCCACGGCCCGACGATGTGCTCGAGCACCGCTGCCAGTGATGGGTTTTGCAGATTGGCCAGTTCCGGCTGGCTCATGATCCCCAGCGACAGCACGTTGACCAGCACCAGCAGCGCCAGCACGCCGAGAAAACCGATCACCGTGGCGCGGCCGACGTCGCTGCGTTTTTCTGCGCGGGCCGAATAGACGCTGGCGCCTTCGATGCCGATGAACACGAACACGGTGACCAGCATCATGTTGCGCACTTGGTCCATCACCCCGCCGAAGTTCGGGTTGCTGCGGCCCCAGATGTCGCGGGTGAAGATGTCAGCCTTGAATGCCACCGCAGCGATGACGATGAACATGATCAGCGGCACAACCTTGGCCACGGTGGTCAGCTGGTTGATCAGCGCCGCCTCCTTGATCCCGCGCATCACCAGAAAATGCACCGCCCACAGCAGCACCGAGGCGCAGCCGATGGCGATCGGCGTGTTGCCCTGGCCGAACACCGGGAAGAAATAGCCAAGGGTGCTGAACAGCAAGACGAAATAGCCGACGTTGCCCAGCCAGGCGCTGATCCAGTAACCCCACGCCGACGAAAAGCCCATGTAGTCGCCGAACCCGGCCTTGGCGTAGGCGTAGACGCCCGAGTCCAGCTCTGGTTTGCGATTGGCCAGGGTCTGAAAGACGAAGGCCAGCGTCAGCATGCCGATTGCGGTGATGCCCCAGCCGATCAGGATCGCCCCGGCATCGGCGCGCGCCGCCATGTTTTGCGGCAACGAGAAAATCCCCCCGCCGATCATCGACCCGACCACCAGCGCGATCAACGCACCAAGGCGCAGTTTTTGCGTCGGTTGCGACATGCAGATCTCCTTGAAAGAGCCGTTGTTGTTTATTTGTAACAACACCTGACTAAAAGCCTAAGGGTAGATGACGTTTATCAGGTAATGCCGAATCTCGCACCGCTATATATAGCCGACCACGATAAGGCGTAGCACATTAAGTCAGTTTTGTTCGCCGATCTTGATTATTCGATTCTGTGCTGAAAACAGATGACCGACATTTGCCAATCGCTGAAAAGCAACTAGCGTCATAGTTCGAAAGCATTAATAGCTATTCCCGATTGCTTCAGCGAAATGGCTCTGGAATGGGCCTTTGAGGCTACAGCGTTATGCCCGCAACGGGCGCACAAGTCATTCATTAACAATGGAATGTGACCATGCACTGATCCATGTCAGCTGTTCGAACAGACAACAGTACTAGGCTGTGAGCTCTCCTTTCCTGCAATGGAGTCATGCAAATGTCTGAAGCGCCCGGAAAACTAAGACTCGGTGCACTGGTTGCACTGGTAGTCGGTTCAATGATTGGCGGCGGGATATTTTCGTTGCCACAAAACATGGCCGCCAGCGCCGACGTCGGTGCAGTGCTGATCGGCTGGGCCATCACAGCAGTCGGCATGCTCACCCTCGCTTTCGTCTTTCAGACCCTCGCCAATCGCAAGCCTGACCTGGACGGCGGAGTCTACGCCTACGCCAAGGCCGGATTCGGCGACTACATGGGTTTCTCATCAGCCTGGGGCTACTGGATCAGCGCCTGGCTGGGCAACGTCGGCTACTTCGTTCTGCTGTTCAGCACCCTCGGCTATTTCTTTCCGATCTTCGGCGAAGGCAATACCCCGGCGGCGGTGATCGGCGCGTCCTTGCTGCTGTGGGGCGTGCATTTCCTGGTGTTGCGCGGGATCAAGGAAGCGGCGTTCATCAACCTGGTGACCACCGTCGCCAAGGTCGTGCCGCTGCTACTGTTCGTGTTGATCGCAGTCTTCGCGTTCAGACTGGACATCTTCACCGCCGACATCTGGGGCGTGAAAAACCCTGATCTGGGCAGTGTGATGAACCAGGTGCGCAACATGATGCTGGTCACCGTCTGGGTGTTCATCGGCATCGAAGGCGCGAGCATCTTCTCCGCCCGCGCCGAGAAACGCTCGGATGTCGGCAAGGCCACCGTGATCGGCTTCATCACCGTGCTGCTGTTTCTGGTGCTGGTGAACGTGCTGTCGCTGGGCATCATGACCCAGCCGGAACTGGCGAAACTGCAGAACCCGTCGATGGCCGCCGTGCTTGAGCATGTGGTCGGTCACTGGGGGGCGGTGCTGATCAGCGTCGGCTTGATCATCTCGCTGCTCGGTGCGCTGCTGTCGTGGGTGCTGCTGTGTGCGGAGATCATGTTCGCCGCCGCCAAAGACCACACCATGCCGGAGTTTCTGCGCAAGGAAAACGCCAACCATGTGCCGGTCAACGCCCTGTGGCTGACCAACGCGATGGTGCAGGTGTTCCTGATCATCACCCTGTTCTCGGCCAGCACTTACCTGTCACTGATCTACCTCGCCACCTCGATGATTCTGGTGCCGTACCTGTGGTCGGCGGCCTATGCCCTGCTGCTGGCGGTGCGCGGCGAGAGCTACGAAGGCTTCGCCGCCGAGCGGCGCAAGGATCTGATCATCGGCGGTATCGCCCTGATCTATGCGGTGTGGTTGTTGTACGCCGGCGGGGTCAAGTACCTGCTGCTGTCGGCCCTGCTCTACGCGCCCGGCGCGATCCTGTTCGCCAAGGCCAAGCTGGAACTCAGACAACCGGTTTTCACCAACGTCGAGAAGCTGATTTTCGCCGCAGTGGTCGTGGGCGCCGTGGTGGCGGCCTACGGTCTCTACGATGGCTTCCTGACGCTGTAACCCCTGATTGAATTGTCATCTGGAGGAACACAGAAATGACCACGGAAAAAGTGAAGTACGGCGTCCACTCCGAAGCCGGGAAACTGCGTAAAGTCATGGTTTGCTCCCCAGGTCTGGCCCATCAGCGGCTGACCCCGAACAACTGCGATGAACTGCTGTTCGATGACGTGCTGTGGGTGGCGCAGGCCAAGCGCGATCACTTCGACTTCGTCACCAAGATGCGCGAGCGCGGCATCGACGTGGTGGAAATGCACAACCTGCTGACCGACATCGTCGCCATTCCCGAAGCGCTGGACTGGATTCTTGAGCGCAAGGTGACCGCCGACTCGGTGGGCCTGGGCCTGATCAGCGAAGTGAAATCCTGGCTGAAAAGCCTCGAGCCACGGCACATCGCCGAATTCCTGATTGGCGGCGTCTCGGCCGATGATCTGCCGGACAGCTTCGGTGGCAAGACCATCCAGATGTTCCGCGATTTCCTCGGCCACTCCAGCTTCATCCTGCCGCCGCTGCCCAACACCCAGTTCACCCGCGATACCACCTGCTGGATCTACGGTGGCGTGACGCTGAACCCGATGTACTGGCCGGCGCGCCGTCAGGAAACCCTGCTGACCACCGCCATCTACAAATTCCATCCGCAGTTCACCAACGCCGAATTCGAGATCTGGTACGGCGACCCGGACAAGGATCACGGCAACTCCACCCTTGAGGGCGGCGACGTCATGCCGATCGGCAACGGTGTGGTGCTGATCGGTATGGGCGAGCGTTCATCGCGTCAGGCCATCGGCCAACTGGCGCTGAACCTGTTCAACAACAAAGCGGTGGAAAAAGTCATCGTCGCCGGCCTGCCGAAATCCCGCGCGGCAATGCACCTGGACACCGTGTTCAGCTTCTGCGACCGCGACCTGGTGACGATCTTCCCGGAAGTGGTCAACCAGATCGTCGCCTTCACCCTGCGTCCTGACGAAAGCAAACAGGGCGGCATCGACATCCGCCGCGAAGAAGGCAGCTTCCTCGACACCGTCGCTGCGGCGCTCAACCTGCCGAAACTGCGCGTGGTGGAAACCGGCGGCAACAGCTTCGCCGCCGAACGCGAGCAATGGGACGACGGCAACAACGTGGTGGCGATGGAACCGGGCGTGGTCATCGGCTACGACCGCAACACCTACACCAACACCCTGCTGCGCAAGGCTGGCGTGGAGGTCATCACCATCAGCGCCGGCGAACTCGGCCGCGGCCGTGGCGGCGGCCACTGCATGACCTGCCCGATCATCCGTGACCCGATCGACTACTAAACGACCGTCCCCCGGCCGCACCCATCCCGTAGCGGCCGGGCCGATTACCGAATCCAAGGAGAATCATCATGGCGTTTAACATTCATAACCGTAACCTGCTCAGCCTGGAACACCACACCCCACGTGAGCTGCGTTACCTGCTCGACCTGTCCCGCGATCTGAAACGCGCGAAATATACCGGCACCGAGCAACAGCATCTGAAGGGCAACAACATCGCCCTGATTTTCGAGAAAACTTCGACCCGCACCCGTTGCGCCTTCGAAGTGGCGGCCTATGACCAAGGCGCCAACGTCACTTACATCGACCCGAACTCCTCGCAAATCGGCCACAAGGAAAGCATGAAGGACACCGCCCGCGTGCTCGGGCGCATGTACGACGCCATCGAGTACCGTGGCTTCAAACAGGAAATCGTTGAGGAGCTGGCCAAGTTCGCCGGCGTGCCGGTGTTCAACGGCCTGACCGATGAATATCACCCGACCCAGATGATCGCCGACGTGCTGACCATGCGTGAGCACGCCGACAAGCCGATCCATGAAATCAGCTACGCCTACCTGGGCGATGCGCGCAACAACATGGGCAACTCGCTGTTGCTGATCGGCGCCAAGCTCGGCATGGACGTGCGCATCTGCGCGCCGAAAGCGCTGTGGCCGCTGGACGATCTGGTCGCGCGCTGCAAAAAATACGGTGAGGAAAGCGGCGCACGCATCACCCTCACCGAAGATCCGAAAGAAGCGGTCAAAGGCGTCGACTTCATTCACACCGATGTCTGGGTATCGATGGGCGAACCGGTGGAAGCCTGGGCCGAGCGCATCCAGCAGTTGCTGCCGTATCAGGTCAACGCCGACCTGATGAAAGCCACCGGCAACCCGCGTACCAAGTTCATGCACTGCCTGCCGGCCTTTCACAACAGCGACACCAAGGTCGGCAAGCAGATTGCCGAGCAGTATCCGCACCTGAAAAACGGCATCGAAGTGACCGACGACGTGTTCGAGTCGCCAGCCTGCATCGCCTTCGAGCAAGCGGAAAACCGCATGCACACGATCAAGGCGATTCTGGTTTCGACACTGGCTGATCTCTGACTGGTTGAAGATGATCGTTCCCACGCTCCCGCGTGGGAATGCATCCCGTGACGCTCTGCGTCACAGCGGACGCGGAGCGTCCGTGGCGGCATTCCCACGCAGAGCGTGGGAACGATCAATACGAAAAGGACATGCACCATGCGTATCGTCGTAGCCCTGGGCGGTAACGCCCTGCTCCGCCGTGGTGAGCCGATGACCGCTGACAACCAGCGCGCCAACATCCGCATCGCCACCGAGCAAATCGCCAAGATCCATCCCGGCAACCAGCTGGTCATCGCCCATGGCAATGGCCCGCAAGTCGGTCTGCTGTCGCTGCAAGCGGCGGCCTACACCTCTGTCACTCCCTACCCGCTGGACGTGCTCGGTGCCGAAACCGAAGGCATGATCGGCTACATCATCGAACAGGAACTGGGCAATCTGCTCGACTTCGAAGTGCCGTTCGCCACCCTGCTGACCCAGGTCGAAGTCGACGCCAACGACCCGGCTTTCAAGAAGCCGAGCAAGCCGATCGGCCCGGTCTACGAGAAAGCCGAAGCGGAAAAACTCGCCGCCGAGAAAGGCTGGGCGATTGCTGCCGATGGCGACAAATTCCGCCGCGTCGTCGCCAGCCCACGGCCGAAGCGCATCTTCGAAATCCGTCCGATCAAGTGGCTGCTGGACAAGGGCAGCATCGTCATTTGCGCTGGTGGCGGCGGTATTCCGACCATGTATGACGAAAACCGTAACCTCAAGGGTATCGAGGCGGTGATCGACAAGGATCTGTGTTCGTCGTTGCTTGCCGAGCAACTGGAAGCCGACCTGCTGGTGATCGCCACCGACGTCAACGCGGCTTTTATCGACTATGGCAAACCCACCCAGAAAGCCATCGCCGAAGCCCACCCGGACGAGCTGGAACGCCTCGGTTTTGCTGCCGGCTCAATGGGGCCGAAGGTGCAGGCAGCCTGCGAATTCGCGCGCCATACTGGCAAGGTCGCGGTGATCGGTTCGCTGGCCGATATCGAAGCCATCGTCCAGGGCACCGCCGGTACGCGGGTCAGCACGGCGAAGCCGGGGATCAGCTACCGATAACAATAAACGCCGGGGCAGGCTCAAGGCCTGCCCCGCTTCCATGCCTTGAAAGGAGTAGCTCAATGGCCCAGTTCGAACCCGGTCATCTGCACATCGAGCGGCACGCGTTGACCGACGATGACGTCAATTACAACGTGCATCTGGACTATGAAGTGTTCACCGATCCGCAGAAAGGCAAAGGGATTCAGTTCACCCTGCACGGCAGCATGCAGGGCAAGGACATGAAGGAGGCGTTTTTCCTGCCCAAGGAAGAGGCCTACAACTTCGCCCGCGATGTCACGCGGATCGCCGAGAAGTACGGAATCCCCAAGACCCACAGCCAGATCGGTTCGGTGCACAAGCATTACGACCTGATGTTTGAAGACATTCGGCAGAAGTTGAATATGCAGTCGGGGGATCCGGTGAACCTCGAGCATTTCGAATAAAAATCAAAAGCCCCTCACCCTAGCCCTCTCCCTGAGGGAGAGGGAACCGATTGGGGGATGCTGCAGCATTGCGTCGACCTGATCCTGCATCACTGAATCCATAATCGCCCGGTACTTTCAGGTCGATGCATAACCCCAGACACCTCGGTCGGCTCCCTCTCCCTCCGGGAGAGGGCTGGGGTGAGGGGGCTTTTGATTTAAGGCATACTTGCCCCCCTCCGCTCTGCAGATCACTGAACCGCCCCCATGCGTATCCACGTCAGCTTCATCGACCGCGTCGGCATCACCCAGGAAGTCCTGGCTATCCTCGGTGGGCGCAATCTCAATCTGGATGCGGTGGAAATGATCCCGCCGAATGTCTACATCGACGCGCCGACCCTCAGCCCGCAAGTGCTCGAAGAACTCAAAGACGCGCTGTTTCGCGTGCTCGGCGTGGAAGCGGTGACCGTGGTCGATATCCTCCCCGGCCAGCGTCGGCACTTGCAGCTCGATGCCCTGCTCGCAGCGATGACCGACCCGGTGCTGGCCCTCGACAGCGCCGGCAAGGTGCTGCTGGCCAACCCGGCGCTGATTGCCCTGTACGGTCGCGAACCGGCCGGCGAAAGCGTCTCGGCGCTGTTCAATGATCCCGGTCTGCTCGACACCCTGCTGGAAAACGGCTTTCGCCTGCCGCTGCGCGAGATCACCGTCAACGGCCAGACCCTGTTGCTCGACGCCACGCCGATCACCGACGCCGGCGCCCTGCTGACCCTGTATCAACCAAATCGCATCGGCGAACAACTCTCGGCACTGCATCACGATCACGCCGAAGGCTTCGACGCCCTGCTCGGCGAATCCCCGGCGATCCGCACACTCAAGGCCCGTGCGCAACGGGTCGCCGCCCTTGATGCACCGCTATTGATTCAGGGCGAAACCGGTACCGGCAAAGAATTGGTGGCCCGCGCCTGTCACGCGATCAGTGCGCGGCACAGTGCTCCTTTTCTGGCGTTGAACTGCGCAGCGCTGCCGGAAAACCTCGCCGAAAGCGAACTGTTCGGCTACGCCCCCGGCGCCTTCACCGGCGCGGCGCGTGGCGGTAAACCGGGGCTGATGGAGCTGGCCAACCAAGGCACAGTGTTCCTCGATGAAATCGGCGAGATGTCGCCGTACTTGCAGGCCAAACTCCTGCGATTTCTCAACGACGGCAGCTTCCGCCGCGTCGGTGGTGATCGGGAAGTAAAGGTCAACGTGCGCATCCTCAGCGCGACCCACCGCGATCTGGAAAAAATGGTCAGCGAAGGCCTGTTCCGCGAGGACCTGTTCTATCGCCTCAACGTGCTCAACGTCGAAGTGCCGCCGCTGCGTGAACGCGGTCAGGACATTTTGCTGCTGGCTCGCTACTTCATGCAGCAGGCCTGTGCGCAGATCCAGCGCCCGGTCTGTCGTCTGGCGCCCGGCACTTATCCGGCGCTGCTCGGCAATCGCTGGCCGGGCAACGTGCGGCAATTGCAGAACGTGATTTTCCGCGCAGCGGCGATTTGCGAGAGCAGCCTGGTCGATATCGGCGACCTCGACATCGCCGGCACTTCGGTGGCGCGCCAGGCCGATACCGATGTCGACAGCCTCGAGCAAGCGGTCGAATCGTTCGAAAGAGAGCTGCTGGAAAAGCTCTACGTCAGCTATCCCTCGACCCGACAACTGGCGAGCCGCTTGCAAACCTCGCACACCGCTATCGCCCATCGCCTGCGCAAATACGGCATTCCCAATAAACCCTGACTCACCACAAATCTCCCCGTAGGAGCTGCCGAAGGCTGCGATCTTTTGATTTTGTTTTTAAAGATCAAGATCAAAAGATCGCAGCCTTCGGCAGCTCCTACAATCCGGGCTTTCAATTCAGGAATGATACTGCCCGGCTGAAAACGACCTCCATCTGTACCGAAAGCGCTACAGCGGAACGATATCGCTACACCCGCCTGTGACCAGCGCTGCGCAACGCTTTGATCCCGTTCAGCTTTTCTCCCCGCCCCAAGCTGTAGCGATTTCGCTACAACAGCAACATCCCAACAAACACCAAAACAACTCAAGCCATTGATTTATATAGATAAATCAACCTTGGCCGCATTCTTGCTACCTGCCTCCTCATCTATAAAGGGCTTCCCCGCCCCAAGCTTTCCACCGCGTCCACCAGACGAGTCTGGCCCCTGAGGAGTTTCCATGAGCGAGTTGCGTTTTACTGAAGATCACGAATGGCTGCGCACCGAAGCCGACGGCAGTGTCACTGTCGGCATCACCGCATTCGCGCAGAACGCTTTGGGCGACGTGGTGTTCGTGCAACTGCCTGAGCTGCAGGCTTACGAAAAAGGCGCTGAAGCCGCCACCGTGGAATCGGTGAAAGCCGCCAGCGGCGTGTACATGCCGCTCGATGGCGACGTGCTGGAAGTCAACCCGGCGCTGGAAAACGCTCCTGAGCTGGTCAACGAAGATCCGCTGGGCGAAGGCTGGTTCTTCCGCTTCCAGCCAAGCGACGCCGCCGCTGTCGGCAAATTGCTCGATCAGGACGCTTACGACCGCCTGATCAAAGCCCAAGCCGAAGCCTGAGGAATTACCCCATGACCGCCATCAATCTCGGCACCGCCAACGAATTCATCGCCCGTCACATCGGCCCGCGCGCCGGTGACGAGCAAGCCATGCTCAACAGCCTCGGCTACGATTCCCTCGAAGCGCTGAGCGCCAGCGTCATCCCGGAAAGCATCAAGGGCACCAGCGTGCTGGGCATGGACGACGGCCTCAGCGAAGCCGACGCCTTGGCGATGATCAAATCCATCGCCGGCAAGAATCAGCTGTTCAAGACCTACATTGGCCAAGGCTACTACAACTGCCACACGCCTTCGCCGATCCTGCGCAACCTGCTGGAAAACCCGGCCTGGTACACCGCTTACACCCCATACCAGCCAGAAATTTCCCAGGGCCGTCTCGAAGCGCTGCTGAACTTCCAGACCATGATCAGCGACCTTACCGGCCTGCCGATCGCCAACGCCTCCCTGCTCGACGAAGCCACCGCCGCTGCCGAAGCCATGACCTTCTGCAAACGCCTGAGCAAGAACAAGGGCAGCCACCAGTTCTTCGCCTCGATCCACAGCCATCCGCAGACCCTCGACGTGCTGCGCACCCGTGCCGAGCCGCTCGGTATTGACGTGGTCGTGGGCGATGAGCGCGAACTGACTGACGTCACGCCGTTCTTCGGCGCGCTGCTGCAATACCCGGCGAGCAACGGTGATGTGTTCGACTACCGCGAGCTGACCGAGCGCTTCCACGCCGCCAACGCTTTGGTCGCTGTTGCCGCTGATTTGCTCGCCCTGACGCTGCTCACCGCACCGGGCGAATTCGGTGCCGACGTCGCCATCGGTTCGGCGCAACGCTTCGGCGTGCCGCTGGGCTTCGGTGGCCCGCACGCCGCTTACTTCTCCACCAAGGATGCGTTCAAGCGCGATATGCCGGGCCGTCTGGTCGGTGTCTCGGTTGACCGTTTCGGCAAGCCAGCCCTGCGTCTGGCGATGCAGACCCGCGAGCAACACATCCGCCGCGAGAAGGCCACCTCGAACATCTGTACCGCCCAAGTGCTGCTGGCCAACATCGCCAGCATGTACGCCGTCTACCACGGTCCGAAAGGCCTGACCCAGATCGCCAACCGCGTGCATCACCTGACCGCGATTCTGGCCAAGGGCCTGACCGCGCTGGGCGCTCAAGTCGAGCAGGCAAACTTCTTCGACACCCTGACTGTTGCCACCGGCGCAGACACCGCTGCGCTGCACGACAAGGCGCACGCTCAGCAGATCAACCTGCGCGTGATCGACGCTCAGCGTCTGGGCCTGTCGGTCGACGAAACCACCACTCAGGCTGATATCGAAACCCTGTGGGGCCTGTTCGCCGACGGCAAGACCCTGCCGGACTTCGCTGCGCTGGCCGCCTCGGTGCAGAGCACCATTCCTGCTGAGCTGGTGCGCCAGTCGCCGATCCTCAGCCACCCGGTGTTCAACCGTTATCACTCGGAAACCGAGCTGATGCGCTACCTGCGCAAACTGGCGGACAAGGACCTGGCGCTGGATCGCACGATGATCCCGCTGGGCTCATGCACCATGAAACTCAACGCCGCCAGCGAAATGATCCCGGTGACCTGGGCCGAATTCGGTGCGCTGCACCCGTTCGCCCCGGCCGCACAAAGCGCGGGTTACCAGCAACTGACCGATGAGCTGGAAGCGATGCTCTGCGCCGCCACCGGTTACGACTCGATCTCGCTGCAACCGAACGCCGGTTCGCAAGGTGAATACGCAGGTCTCCTGGCGATCCGCGCCTACCACCAGAGCCGAGGCGATGAGCGCCGCGACATCTGTCTGATCCCGTCGTCGGCCCACGGCACCAACCCGGCCACCGCGCAAATGGCCGGTATGCGCGTGGTCGTCACCGCGTGCGATGCCCGTGGCAACGTCGACATTGAAGACCTGCGCGCCAAAGCCATCGAGCACCGCGAACACCTCGCCGCGCTGATGATCACCTACCCGTCGACCCACGGCGTGTTCGAAGAAGGCATCCGCGAAATCTGCGCGATCATTCACGACAACGGCGGCCAGGTGTACATCGACGGCGCCAACATGAACGCCATGGTCGGCCTCTGCGCACCGGGCAAGTTCGGCGGCGACGTTTCGCACCTCAACCTGCACAAAACCTTCTGCATCCCGCACGGCGGTGGCGGCCCGGGCGTCGGCCCGATTGGCGTCAAATCGCACCTGACCCCGTTCCTGCCTGGCCACGGCCAGATGGAACGCAAGGAAGGCGCGGTCTGCGCGGCACCGTTCGGCAGCGCAAGCATTCTGCCGATCACCTGGATGTACATCCGCATGATGGGTGGCGCCGGTCTGAAGCGCGCTTCGCAACTGGCGATCCTCAACGCCAACTACATTTCCCGTCGCCTCGAAGAGCATTACCCAGTGCTGTACACCGGCAGCAACGGCCTGGTGGCGCACGAGTGCATTCTTGATCTGCGTCCATTGAAAGACAGCAGCGGCATCAGCGTCGATGACGTCGCCAAACGCCTGATCGATTTCGGTTTCCACGCGCCGACCATGTCGTTCCCGGTCGCCGGCACGCTGATGATCGAGCCGACCGAAAGCGAATCCAAGGAAGAACTGGACCGCTTCTGTGACGCGATGATCCGCATCCGCGAAGAAATCCGCGCAGTGGAAAACGGCACGCTGGACAAGGAAGACAACCCACTGAAAAACGCCCCGCACACCGCAGCGGAACTGGTTGGCGAATGGACCCACCCGTACAGCCGTGAGCAAGCGGTGTACCCGGTCGCGTCGCTGATCGAAGGCAAATACTGGCCGCCGGTCGGCCGCGTCGACAACGTCTTCGGCGATCGCAACCTGGTGTGCGCCTGCCCGTCGATCGAAAGCTACGCTTAAAGGAATGAGGGGGCGGGTTCGCCCGCCCCTTTCTTCACAACACCACAAAACCCTGTGGGAGCGAGCTTGCTCGCGAAAGCGGTAGGTCAGCCAACCTCGATGTGACTGACACTGCGCCTTCGCGAGCAAGCTCGCTCCCACAGGGAATGTGCTAAGCCCGAAAATCAGCCAATCCCTATAACAAGAAACCGGAGAACCACTCATGTCGTTAAGCGTGTTCGACCTGTTCAAGATTGGCATCGGTCCCTCCAGTTCCCACACCGTCGGCCCGATGCGCGCCGCTGCGCGCTTTGCCGAGGGTTTACGCCGCGAAAACCTGCTGACCAGCACCGCCAGCGTGCGTGTCGAGCTGTACGGTTCGCTCGGCGCTACCGGTAAAGGACACGGCAGCGACAAAGCCGTGCTGCTCGGCCTCGAAGGCGAACATCCGGACACTGTCGACACCGAAACCGTCGCCGCGCGCCTGCAAGAAATTCGCGGCAATGGCCGACTGAATCTGCTCGGTGAACACAGCATCGCGTTCAACGAGAAAGAACATCTGGCGATGATCCGCAAACCGTTGGCCTACCACCCCAACGGCATGATCTTTCGCGCCTTCGATGCGGCGGGGATTCAGATCCGCAGTCGCGAGTACTACTCGGTCGGCGGTGGTTTTGTTGTCGATGAAGATGCCGCCGGTGCCGATCGCATCGTCGAAGACGCCACGCCGCTGACCTTTCCGTTCAAAAGTGCCAAGGATTTGCTCGGTCATTGCGCCACCTATGGCCTGTCGATCAGCCAGGTGATGCTGACCAATGAAAGCGCCTGGCGCCCGGAAGCAGAAACCCGTGCCGGCCTGCTGAAAATCTGGCAAGTGATGCAGGACTGCGTTGCCGCTGGTTGCCGTAACGAAGGCATTTTGCCGGGCGGCTTGAAGGTCAAACGCCGGGCGGCGGCGCTGCATCGGCAATTGTGCAAGAACCCGGAATCGGCGTTGCGCGATCCGCTGTCGGTGCTCGACTGGGTCAATCTTTATGCGTTGGCGGTCAACGAAGAAAACGCCAATGGCGGACGCGTGGTCACTGCGCCCACCAATGGCGCGGCGGGGATCATTCCGGCGGTGCTGCATTACTACATGCGTTTTATCCCCGGGGCGAATGACGACGGTGTCGTGCGTTTTCTGCTGACCGCTGCCGCAATCGGCATTCTTTACAAGGAAAACGCTTCGATCTCCGGCGCCGAAGTCGGTTGTCAGGGTGAAGTCGGTGTGGCCTGTTCAATGGCAGCCGGCGCTTTGTGCGAAGTGCTCGGCGGCAGCGTGCAACAAGTCGAGAACGCCGCGGAAATCGGCATGGAACACAACCTCGGCCTGACCTGCGACCCGATCGGCGGTCTGGTGCAGGTGCCTTGCATCGAGCGCAACGCGATGGGCTCGGTGAAAGCCATCAACGCGGTGCGCATGGCCATGCGTGGCGACGGTCAGCATTTCGTCTCCCTCGACAAAGTCATCCGAACCATGCGCCAGACCGGCGCCGACATGAAAAGCAAATACAAGGAAACCGCTCGCGGCGGCCTGGCGGTCAACATTATCGAATGCTGATTACGAACTCAGCCAAACGTAACTAGCCCCCTCTCCCTCCGGGAGAGGGCTGGGGTGAGGGGCTCTTGATCTTGCCTCTCACCCGCAACCCAAATTCAAAGGAGCCACGCATGTCCACCGAACAACTCTCGAAAACCCCGCTGCACGCACTGCACCTCGAACTCGGCGCGCGCATGGTGCCGTTCGCCGGCTACGACATGCCCGTGCAATACCCGCTCGGCGTGATGAAAGAACACCAGCACACCCGTGAGCAAGCCGGGTTGTTCGACGTCTCGCACATGGGCCAGATTCGCCTGACCGGCGCCAATGCGGCCAAAGCCCTGGAAACCCTGGTGCCAGTGGACATCATCGACCTGCCGGTAGGCATGCAGCGTTATGCGATGTTCACCAACGAAAGCGGTGGGATTCTCGACGACCTGATGGTCGCAAATCTGGGCAATGACGAGCTGTTCCTGGTGGTCAACGCCGCGTGCAAGGATCAGGATCTCGCGCATCTGCGAAAACACATCGGCGATCAGTGCACCATTACGGCGCTGTTCGAAGAGCGCGCCCTGCTCGCCCTGCAAGGTCCGGCAGCCGTCACAGTGCTGGCGCGTCTTGCGCCGGACGTGGCGAAGATGACGTTCATGCAGTTCAACCGTGTGTCGTTGCTCGGCGTGGACTGCTTTGTCAGCCGTTCGGGCTACACCGGTGAAGACGGTTTCGAAATCTCGGTACCGGCCGCTGAAGCGGAGAAACTAGCCCGCGCCCTGCTCGCCGAGCCAGAGGTTCAGGCCATCGGCCTTGGCGCCCGCGACTCGCTGCGTCTGGAAGCCGGCCTGTGCCTGTACGGCCACGACATGAACACCGAGACCACACCGATCGAAGCCAGCCTGCTCTGGGCGATCTCCAAGCCACGCCGCGCCGATGGCGCACGGGCCGGGGGTTTCCCGGGCGCGGAGCAGATATTCGCGCAGCAACAAAATGGCGTGGCACGCAAACGCGTCGGCCTGCTGCCACAGGAGCGTACCCCGGTGCGTGAAGGCGCAGAGATCGTCAACGAGGCCGGCGAGATCATCGGCAGCGTCTGCAGTGGCGGCTTCGGCCCGACCTTGGGCGGGCCATTGGCGATGGGATACCTTGACACCGCTTACGTCGCGCTCGATACACCTGTGTGGGCCATCGTCCGTGGGAAAAAGGTGCAAATGCTTGTAAGCAAAATGCCATTTGTTCCACAACGCTACTATCGCGGTTGATCGACTGTTTCTATAAGTAACGCGATTGCGTTATGCGTGCACTAATGTGTAACGCAATCGCCATAAAACAGTGCGTTTTTTAACATCTGTTTCGAATATGAACGTTGCTTATAACGACTGCAAAAAACTGAACCAGACAATCGTCTAAGACTGCACTAGTGAACCGTCTAATTTCCGCGAAGAGCAGTAAAACCGGGGCCTTCGCAGGGCTTGTTTTTTCTCCCGTAGTTGGCGTAGAGTTTGTCCACTGTGTTTGCATGGGTCAGCTTGGAATCGTGACCTGGGCAGTAGCCTACAAGTTAGCTACATCCCGCTCGACGTCTTCTTACTCCTTGCAACCAGCTCCAGTACTCTTTCATGTGAAAGGGGCTGTCATCAATTTATGCGTCAAAGGAAATAAGAAATGTCCACACGTCAGAGCGGTACCGTCAAGTGGTTTAACGACGAGAAAGGTTTTGGTTTTATCACTCCAGAAAGCGGTCCGGATCTGTTCGTACATTTCCGCGCCATTCAGGGCAACGGCTTCAAGAGCCTGAAAGAAGGCCAGAAAGTGACTTTCGTTGCTGTGCAAGGCCAGAAAGGCATGCAGGCTGACGAAGTACAAGCAGAAGCCTGATCTTCTGATACGAAAAAGCCCCTGATATTGATATCAGGGGCTTTTTTGTGCGCGCTAATCCGTAAAATGGCGCTTCCATTCACGCCTTGAGGCTGCCATGTCGAAACACCTGCTCACGCCGCAAGGGGACTTTCCTCCCGTTGCTCTCGGTCGTCGTCTGGCGGCGATGTTCTACGACTTCCTGCTGTGCACCGCCCTGCTGATCGTCACCGGATTCATCTACAAGTTGATCCAGGCCGCGATCATTGGCGAAGAACGGCTGCGGGTGATGACCGACGCCGGCCAGCTCGATGGTGACCCGCTGTATTCCACGGTGCTGCTGTTGGTATTGTTCGGCTTCTTCGCCAAGTTCTGGACCCATGGCGGGCAGACGCTCGGTATGCAGGTGTGGGGCATTCGCGTGCAGAACAACGACGGCACGGCCATCAGCCTGTGGCAGGCGCTGTTGCGCTTTATGGTGTCGATCGCGTCGTGGTTGTGTATCGGGCTGGGGTTCTTCTGGTCGCTGTTCGACAAGCAGAAGCGCACCTGGCACGACATCTATTCGGATACGTGCGTGGTGCGAATCCCGAAGAAGAGCAAATAATTTCCATACTCAAGAGTCGGCCTGTGGTGAGGGGATTTATCCCCGTCCGGCTGCGTAGCAGTCGTAAAGGAGCCCACGCGGTATCCCTGATATGCCGCGGTGTTTGATTTAGGGCGGCTTCGCCACCCAACGGGGATAAATCCCCTCGCCACAGGGCTCACTTCTACAAGGGGTACTCAGGCGTTACCGGCCAGCTTCATCCGCGCTGCCTGAGTGAAGTCGAGCATGCGCTTCAACGGGCGAATCGCCTGGGGAATCAGCGCCGGATCGACAAAGATCTCGTTGGTGCCTTCCTTCAAGCTCTTGAGCGTGCGCTCAAGGGTATTCATGGCCATCCACGGGCAATGTGCACAACTGCGGCACGCGGCGCCATTACCGGCGGTAGGCGCCTCGATAAAGACCTTGTCCGGGCACAGCTGCTGCATCTTGTAGAAGATGCCACGGTCGGTGGCGACGATCAGGGTCTTGTTCGGCAGGCTTTGCGCGGCAGCGATCAACTGGCTGGTGGAACCGACGGCGTCCGCCAGTTCGATCACCGAAGTCGGCGACTCCGGATGCACCAGAATTGCTGCGTCCGGGTACAGCGCCTTCATGTCCTCGAGCTGCTTGGACTTGAACTCTTCGTGGACGATGCAGGCACCGTCCCAAAGCAGCATGTCGGCGCCGGTCTTGCGCTGAATGTAAGTGCCCAGGTGCTTGTCCGGGCCCCAGATGATCGTCTCGCCGTTGTCCATCAGGCTTTCGACGATCTCCAGTGCGCAGCTCGAAGTCACCACCCAGTCAGCCCGAGCCTTCACGGCGGCGGAAGTATTGGCATACACCACCACGGTACGTTCCGGGTGCTGATCGCAGAACGCCGAAAACTCGTCGACCGGGCAGCCCAGGTCCAGCGAGCAGGTCGCCTCCAGGGTCGGCATCAGCACGCGTTTTTCCGGATTGAGAATTTTTGCCGTCTCGCCCATGAACTTGACGCCGGCGACCACCACGGTCTTGGCCGGATGGGCATTGCCGAAGCGGGCCATTTCCAGGGAGTCGGAAACACAGCCGCCGGTTTCTTCGGCCAGGGCCTGAATCACCGGATCGCAATAGAAGTGGGCCACGAGCACCGCGTCCTGAGCCTTGAGCTCGGCGGCGATGGCGGAACGGTAGTAAGCCTCCTCTTCTGCCGTCAGCGGTTTCGGCTGTTTGGCGTCGAGGTGGGCTTGAACCAGAAGGCGTTCGGAAATCTGCGTCATGTTCGCAAGACCTGCAGGCGCATTCGCGCGAAAGTCGAGTATACACCCGGCTCCGGACCACTAGAGGGTACCGCCGGGAGAGTGAGTATCATCAGGCACGGGACAGCGTTGAAGCTGCGCAAGGCTACAGAATATCCCGTTGATACAAAAGATGATTCTGACCTGCGTCAGGTGTGGCCGCGCTGAAACATCGAACGCCCAAATTGCAGGCAAAAAAAAACCCGGAAATCCTCACTTTCGTGGGCCTTCCGGATTTTCTAAACCGCCAAATATGGTGGGTCGTGTGGGATTCGAACCTACGACCAATTGGTTAAAAGCCAACTGCTCTACCAACTGAGCTAACGACCCGCTGTGTGGTGGCGCGTATAATACTGATTTTTAAGGACTATTCAACACCTTTTTTGAAAAAATCAAAAATAAGGGGTTGGATCGTCCACACCAGCTGCCGCGAAGCCTTCTGCACGCAGGCGGCAGCTGTCGCATTTGCCGCAAGCGCGGCCGTCATCGTCGGCCTGATAGCAGGAAACCGTCAGACCGTAATCAACGCCAAGCTTCACGCCGGCCTGAACGATCTGCGCTTTGCTCAGGTTCTGCAGCGGCGCCTGGATGCGGAAGCCGTTGCCTTCCACGCCGGCCTTGGTCGCCAGATTGGCCATGCGCTCGAACGACTCGATGAACTCGGGACGGCAGTCCGGGTAGCCGGAATAATCCACTGCATTGACGCCGATGAAGATGTCGCGGGCGCCGAGCACTTCGGCCCAACCCAATGCCAACGACAGGAAAACCGTGTTGCGCGCCGGCACGTAAGTCACCGGAATGCCTTCGCCCAGCTCTTCCGGAATGTCGATGCTGGTGTCGGTCAGCGCCGAGCCGCCCATGCCATTGAGGTTCAGTCCGATGACCTTGTGCTCGACCACACCCAGGTCGCGAGCAACGCGGGCGGCGGCGTGCAATTCGGCATGCGAGCGCTGGCCGTAATCGAAGCTCATGGTGTAGCAGGCGTAGCCTTCGGCGCGTGCCATCGCCACGACGGTGGCCGAGTCGAGGCCGCCCGAAAGCAGGATAACGGCACGTTTTTCGGTAGTGTTCAGTTGTTCAATCATCTCAGCGCCCCGGCTCATCATTCCATAGATATTTATGCAACTGCAGTTGCAGCCGCACTGGCAGGTTGTCTGCCACCACCCAATCCGCCAGATCCCTGGCATTGAGGTCATGATGACTTGGGGAGAAAAGCACTTCACCCGCACGTCGATCAAGCCCGTACTGGATCAGCTTCGATACCGCCCAGTCATAGTCTTCCCGCGAGCAGATGACAAACTTCACCTGATCGTTGCGGGTCAGCAGTTCGATGTTCTCGTAACGGTTGCGATGGGCTTCTTTCGAGCCCGGCGTTTTCAGATCGACGACGCGACTGACACGCGGATCGACAGCGGATACGTCGAGGGCGCCGCTGGTTTCCAGCGAGACCTCGTAACCGGCATCACACAACCGTTCAAGCAAAGGAATGGCGTTCGGCTGAGCCAACGGCTCACCGCCGGTGACACAAACGTAGCGCGGACGATATCCGGCCACTTGCTCAAGGATGTCGTCGAGGGTGCGGACGGTGCCGCCGCTGAACGCGTAAGCGCTATCGCAGTACTGGCAACGCAACGGGCAACCGGTCAGGCGCACGAAAACCGTGGGCAGCCCGGCAGTCCGAGTTTCCCCCTGCAACGAGTAGAAAACTTCGGTGATTCTCAATGTGTCTTGCATAGTCGCCACGGGCGTAACAGCTAAACAGGCTGTCCGCCTCCGTCAGGCACT
>NZ_RCOA01000124.1:0-23562 GCF_004307585.1 Pseudomonas sp. Sample_20
TGAACGTTCCAGCGCCAGCTGACGACGTCTACAAAGACGCCGGCTCTGTGCAGGCAACGATCACCAGCGCCACCGGTGGTAACTTCGAAAATCTCGTGCCGAGCACCACGCCAGCGGTCACTCAGGTCACTGACACCATCGACACGTCGACCGTCAAATTGACCGCCGATACTTCGGTGGCTGAAGGCGGCACCGTGACTTACACCGCCACGGTTGGTGCGCCAGTTACTGGCTCGCCTGTGGTCGTGACTCTGGCCAACGGCCAGACCATCACCATCGGCGTCGGTCAGACTACTGGCACTGCAACTGCTGTTGCTGCGAACGATGCGCTGACGGGCAACGCTCCGATCACCAATTCGATCACTGGCGTAACCGGTGGCAACTTCGAAGATCTGGTTGCGGATAAAACTCCGGTCTCGACTTCTGTCACCGACGTTACCGACACTACCAATCTGTCGCTCAGCGCCAGTAACTCGGTGGCTGAAGGTGGCCAGATCACCTACACCGCGACATTGACCAACGCCGCTGGCTCGCCCGTGACCGTAACCTTGTCGAACGGCGCCGTGATCACCATCGACGCCGGCAAGACCATCGGCACCGTGAACGTTCCAGCGCCAGCTGACGACGTCTATAAAGACGCCGGCTCCGTTCAGGCCACGATCAGCAAAGCTACCGGTGGCAACTTCGAAAACCTGGTACCGAGCACCGCGCCAGCAGTCACCAGCGTCACCGACACCATCGACACCACCACCGTAAAACTGAGCGCAACCGCCACAGCGGCCGAAGGTGGCACCGTCACCTACACCGCCACCGTCGGCGCGCCGGTCACCGGTTCGCCTGTGGTCGTCACCTTGGCCAATGGTCAGAACATCACTATCGAAGTCGGCAAGACCAGCGGCAGCGTGAGCACCACCGCGCCGAACGACGTCCTCGCCGGCAACGCGCCGATCACCAACTCGATCACTGGCGTAACCGGCGGCAATTTCGAAAATCTCGTCGCCGACAAGACCCCGGTCAGCACCACCGTGACCGACACCGTCGACACCACCAACCTGTCCCTGTCGGCGACCGGCTCGGTGGCGGAAGGTGGCCAGATCACTTACACCGCGACATTGACCAACGCCGCAGGCTCGCCTGTGACCGTCACCTTGTCGAACGGCGCCGTGATCACCATCGACGCCGGCAAGACCACCGGCACCGTGAACGTTCCAGCGCCAGCTGACGACGTCTACAAAGACGCCGGGACCGTGCAGGCGACCATCAGCAGCGCCACCGGTGGCAGCTTCGAAAAACTGGTACCGAGCACCACGCCAGCGGTGACCAGCGTCACCGACACCGTCGACACCACCACCGTCAGCATCACTGGCAGCAGCTCGGTGACCGAAGGCCAGACCGCCAGCTATACCGTGAGCCTCAATCACCCGGCGCAGACCGAAGTGACCCTGAAAATCGTCTACAGCGGCACCGCTGCCGACGGTTCGGACTTCACCGGTGTGTACACCGTGAAGATCCCGGCGGGCGCCAGCAGCGCGCAGTTCAACGTCGCCACCCTCGATGACAAGATCACCGAAGGCACCGAGAACTTCGTGGTCAAGATCGATTCGGCTACCGGCGGCAACTTCGAGAACCTCGCGGTCAGCAGCACCAATGGCAGCGTCAGCACCTCGATCATCGACAACGATGCGCCACCGGTGCTCGATCTGGACGCCAACAACTCCAGCGGAGCGACCGGTGCCGATTACAAAGTGACGTTCACCGAGAACACCCCGGGCGCCGGCGTATCGATCGCTGACACCGACATCAGCATCACCGACCCGGACAGCACGATGCTGACCGGTGCCACCGTGGTGCTGACCAACCGTCAGGACGGCGATGCGCTGAATCTGGGCAACAGCGTCAACGGCATCACGATCAATGCCAACAGCACCAACGGCACGGTGACCCTGACCCTCTCGGGTAACGCGACCCTGGCCGACTACATGCAGGCCATCAAGAACATCAGCTTCACCAACAGCAGCGAAAACCCGAGCACCGTGCCGCGCGTCATCACCGTGACGGTGACCGATGGCGGCAACTACTCGAACACCGCGACGACCACGGTCAACGTGGTGGCGGTCAACGATGCACCGGTCGCTGCGCCGAGCAATGTCACCGGCACCGAAGACACGCCGCTGGTACTCGGCTGGTCGACCTTTGGCGTCAGCGATGTCGACAGCCCGGCGAGCAGCCTCGGTATCAAGATCACGCAGCTGCCGGGCGAGGGCAAACTGCAGTATCTGGACGGCTCGACCTGGAAGGATGTTGCCAACAACCAGACCTTCAGCAAGGCCGACATCGACGCCGGCAAGCTGCGTTTCCTGCCGGATGCCAACGAGTCGGGCACCAACGGTTACGGCGGCACCGGCCTGGGCAACAATCAGGCGGACTACGCGCAGATCAAGTTCCAGCCTACCGATGGCCAAGCGCTGGGCAGCACCGGCACGGTGAAGATCGACATCACGCCAGTGGCGGATGCGCCGACCGTGGCCGTGGCCGATAACAGCGTTAAATCCACTGGCCTGATCAAGGAAGTCTGGACCGGTCTGTCGGGCCTGGGCACTGACGGCAGCGGCGCGAACTCGAACACTCTGAAAAGTGTGATCGATGCGGCCGGCAAACCGAACTCCAGCGGCAACGTCACCAACGTGCAGTCTGACGGCAGTGTCGCCGCCGGTACGGCGTCGAAGACCTCTGGCCTGATCTACCTGGAAGCCGGCAAGACCTACAGCTTCAGCGGCGTGGCCGATGACAGCCTGCTGATTACCATCGGTGGAAAGAACGTGGCGTCGGGTACCTGGGGCGCGGGCGGTGCGATCAACGGTTCGTTCACCCCGACCACCAGCGGTTATTACACCCTCGACATCTATCACCACAACCAGAGCGGCCCGGGCAGTTACGACGTCAACCTGTCGGTCAACGGCAGCACGCCGATTGACCTCAGCAACGCTGGCGTGCCGATCTACACCGGTGTGCAGGACCTGATCAACTCGGGCGTGACCGTCTCCGATCTGCACGGCACCAACGGCGAAGGTTATTACGACGGCTACAAGCTCAACACCGGCGCCGAAGGCACCACGGTGAAACTGTCGGCGATCAGCACCGCGCTGACCGACACCGACGGCTCGGAAACCCTGAGCGTGAAGATCAGCGGTGCACCGGTCGGTTCGGTGCTCAGCGATGGCGCGGGGCATACTTTCACCGTTACCGCGAGCAATGGCGAAGCCAACGTCACCGGCTGGAACCTCGGCTCTCTGACCGTGACTCCGCCAACCTACTACAACGGCCAGTTCAACCTGACCGTGACTTCGACGTCCACCGAACAGGTCGGCGGCTCGGCAAGCAGCACCGCGACCATTCCGGTCACGGTAGCGCCTGCGGTGTACAACGCGGTCACCGCCACCTCGGGTGATGACAACGTCACCGGCACCGACGCCAACGACATCATCGTCGCTGACATCGGCGGTCTGACCGTGGTCCCGGGTACCAACTACAACATCGCGTTCATGGTCGACAGTTCGGGCAGCATGAGCACTTCGTCGCTGAACGCCGCAAAAGACTCGCTGACCTCGGTGTTCAACAGCCTCAAGCAAAGCCTGGGCGGCAGCAACTCGGGTACGGTGAACATCTTCCTGGTGGACTTCGATACCCAGGTCAACAAGTCGGTGTCGGTGAATCTCAACGACCCGAACGCGCTGACATTGCTCAAAGCAGTGCTGAACTCGATGGGCTCTGGCGGCGGTACCAACTACGAGGACGTGTTCAAGACCACGGCCAACTGGTTCCAGAGTGCCGATGCGGTCGCCAACACCGGGGCGAAGAACCTCACGTACTTCATCACCGACGGCCAGCCGACTTACTACCAGACCGGCGAGCAGACCAACCCGACGCTGTATGGCAACGTGAAACTCGACAGCGTGGTGAACACCAGCAACTACAAGCAGGGCGACACGTTCAGCACCTACATCGACAACACGCACTACCTGACCATCAACAGTGCCGGCAGCGTTGTGCTGCAAACCTACAACTCGTGGTGGGGCTGGAGCAGCGAGACCCTGGGCACGATTCACGCGCAGGGCGACGGTACTTATGAATTGTCGAACCTTGCGGGTACCGGCAACAGCACTAACTCGTCGACGACCAGCAACTCGACCAGCGGCTTTGCCTTGTTGAGCGGGTTGTCGAGCGTCGAAGCCATTGGTCTGAACAACGACGTCAGCCTCAACGATCTCAAGCCGTACGACTCGGACAAAACGCCGCAAACCAACATCGATCCGAAGGACCTGGCCAACTCGATCATCGGCCATACCGAAGCGACGATGCCGGGTAACGACACCGTCAACGGTGGCGAAGGCAACGACATCCTGTTCGGCGATCTGGTCAGCTTCAACGGCATTGCCGGCGAGGGTTACCAGGCGATGCAGGCGTTCGTCGCCAAGGAAACCGGCGTTGATGTCAGCAAAGTCAGCACCAGTAATGTGCACCAGTACATCACCGAGCACTATCAGGCGTTCGATGTGTCCGGCGCGCACGATGGCAACGACACGCTGCTCGGTGGCGCAGGCAATGACATCCTGTTCGGCTCGGGCGGCACCGACCTGCTCGACGGCGGCAAAGGCAATGACATCCTGCTCGGCGGCACCGGCAACGACACGCTGATCGGCGGTCAGGGCAACGACATCCTCATCGGCGGTTCCGGTGGCGACACCTTCGTCTGGAAATCGGGCGACACCGGTAACGACGTGATCAAGGATTTCAAAGCCAGCGAAGGCGACCGCATCGACCTGCGCGACCTGTTGCAGGGCGAGACCGGCAGCACGATCGACAACTTCCTGAAGATCACCACAGTGGATGGCACGTCGTCGCTGCAAGTCAGCTCGGCGGGCAAATTCAACTCGGGCGATGCCGCTGCGGCCACGCCGGACGTGACGATCAAACTGGAAGGCAACAACTGGGCGAGCGCCAACCTGCACAACCTGATTGCCGGCAGCGACCCGACCATCAAGGTCGATCACAACAACAGCTGAGGCTGAAACAACGACGGCCGCCTCCTGTGGGGCGGCCGTCGCGTTTGCGGGCAATGCAGCGGTGACGATTTGATCGGCGCCCCGCATACTGGCGGGCAGTTGGCTATGCTGCTGACAGCATGACGCTGTTCATTTGTGAGGGATGCTCAATGTTTTACGTGCAACGCGATGCGCAAGGCCAGTTGATTCGCGTGGAAGCTGCGGCGTACGCCGAGGCCACGGAAACGCTGCCCGCCGATAACCATGAGATTCAGGCGTGGTACGCCAACGAAGCCG
The DNA here is from genome assembly GCF_004307585.1 of Pseudomonas sp. Sample_20. NCBI lineage: Bacteria > Pseudomonadati > Pseudomonadota > Gammaproteobacteria > Pseudomonadales > Pseudomonadaceae > Pseudomonas > Pseudomonas sp. Sample_20. The sequence continues at coordinate 5,340 of NZ_RCOA01000124.1, forward strand.
TGGAAAACAGCCTCAAACAGCTCAAGCAGAGCGACTTTGAAATGATTCGGGTACTCGACGACCTGATTCAGGTGCTGACCCAGAAAGGCGTGATCCGCGTCACCGACCTGCCAGCGGCGGCCCAGGCCAAACTGATGGACCGCACCCAGGCGCGTGAAGCACTGGGCGGGTTGAGCCAGTTGATCGATGAGGATGAGGGCGGGTTGATCTGATCCTGGATCTTCACCAACTGGACTGGCCCTTTCGCGAGCAGGCTCGCTCCCACAATGATCGTTCCCACGCTCCGCGTGGGAATGCATCAAGGGACGCTCCGCGTTCCGACCGCAACTCAGTTATCACGGCCCGTCACCGTTGTGACGCAGAGCGTCACGGGCTGCATTCCCACGCAGAGCGTGGGAACGATCAGTTCAGGCCCCACGGCTTCGGCTCACCGAGCAACTGCCCCTGCACGCCATACAAGCCCATCTCGCGAATCACTGACAGCTCCCCTTCAGTCTCGACCCGTTCGGCAATCAGCGGCAGATCGATGCTGTGCGCTGCGCGCTGGATCGCTTCGATGAACAGGCGCTTGTCGCTCTCCTGATCGATCGCCCGAATGTAGCTGCCATCGATCTTCAAATACGCCAGACCCAACCGCGCCAGGTTGCCGATCATGCTGAAGCGCCCGCCGAAGCGCTGCAGACTCAGCGAGAAACCGAGCTCGCGCAGGCGTCGGGTCAACTGCTCCAGCACCGCCTGTTCAGGCAATTGCTCCTCACCGATTTCCAGAGTCAGACGCGCGCCGAGATTGGAATGCGCGCGCAGAATCTCGAAGACCTTGTTCAGCGCCTGCGGGTCGGCCAGCGTCGCCGAGGACAGGTTCAGCGCCAGCGAATCCTCGTGCCCCTTCATCTGCTCAAGCACGCGTTCGAGCATCAGCCGATCGAGCCGCGCGGTCCAGCCGAAGCGCTCCAGCCACGGCAGGAAGCGTCCGGCGGGAATGGTCTGGCCCTGCTCGTCGAGCAGACGCGACAGCACCTTGTAATGCAGCACCAGTTGCGTGTCCTGCGCGGCGACCACCGGTTGGAAATACAACTCGAAACGCTGCTGACTCAAGGCCTGATCCAGCAGTCGATGCCAAGCGTGATGGTCGTCACCGACCTCCGCCACCAGACTCTGATCGATGCACGCCCAATTCTGCTCGCCCTGCCCTTCGGCCTGTGCGAGCGCCTGATCGCCCAGTGTCAGCACCGCTTGCGGGGAGTCGCCGTGAGCGAAGGGTGCCAGCCCGATCGAAGCCACCGCTGGCACATCGGTCGCGCCAGTGGCATGCAGGCTGCTCAAGGCATTGTCGAGATTCTGCGCCAGCTGCAGCGCCTCCTCACGCACCAGCCCCGGCGCCAGCACGGCGAATTCACCGCCGCGAATGCGCGTTACCAAGTCCTGGGTTTGTGGATACCTGGCGCACTCGCGGGTCAGTTGCTCACCGACAGCCTTGAGCAATTGGTCGGTACGCTGGCCACCGAGACGCTGGTTGAGCCCGGCCAGATCCTTGACCCGCAACAGCAGCAAATAACCGGAACTGGCCTGCTCCGGGTTGCTCACACGGTTGTGCAGTTGCATCTCGAAATAACGACGGTTGGCCAGGCCGGTGAGGTTGTCCTGATAGGACTCGGTACGCAGTTTTTCACTGCGCTCGGCCTGCTCCTGGAACAATGTCTTGAGCTTCTCGACCATCTGATTCATCGCCTGCACTACGCGACGCAATTCAGGCGTGCGCGGCAGATCCGGCAGGCTGAGAAACTCGCGGCGGGCAATCGCATGGGACTGCTGGACCATGTAATCGAGGGGTTTCAACTGCCGACGCAGCAACAGCGCGCCGAGCACCGCACTCAATGCGCCGCAGATCAGCAACCAGCCAAGACTGCCCAGTGCGCTCTGCCATAGCTTGGCCACGGCGAACATCGGATGGCTGACCACCTCGACCCGCGCCGCCTGCTCCCAGCCACGGCTGACCAGCGCATCGCCACCGGCCGGCTCGAGGCCGATCAGTCTGACGAACCAGTCCGGCACGTTGCTCACCGCCGGGGCACCGCTGCGCTCGACAATGGTCTGCTCGGTCTTCACGTCGACCACGCGGATGCTCGCGTAATAACCGCTGTCGAAAATCGAACTGACCAGCAGCTCGACCATCGCCGGGTCGTCGATATTCGGCGTCAGCGACAACGCCAGCGCCGTCGCCGCGTCCTGTGCGTGGGAGCGCAACTGATTGACGTACTGGGCGCGCGAGCTCTCCAGGCTGACCATGAAGCTGCCGGTGAAGGCCACGACCAGGAACAGACAGATAGCGATCAACAGCTGTTTGAACAAAGACATCTGAGCGCGTGCTCCTAGTTAGTCGTCTCGACCGGAAAACCTTCGGCCTGCATTTTTTTCAGCACATCCTGCCAGCGCGACAGGCGTTTGGTGTCGCCGACCTTTTTATTACCCTTGGCGCCGGGCAGATACAGACCTTCGGCATTGAAAGAGTAGACCGGCAGCAAATCGGTCCGCTGCGACGCCGGCTGGATCGGATCGATCAGGCTGTCGAGCACCAGCGGCATGGCATCGGGGGTCGCATAGTACGTCAACACCATGTGCGCGCGGTTCTGGCGCAGCGCCTTGACGTAGGTGATGCGCAGCTTGTCACTGGAAACGCCGAGATGGCGCAGGCTGAAATACTTGGCGATGGCGTAGTCTTCGCAGTCGCCGGCGCCCTTCCACAGCGCTTCGATCGGGGTTTCCCAATAATCCACTTCGCGCCACAGATCGATGTCTTCGACGTAACGCACCTGCTTGTTGAAGAACAGGTTCACCACCTTGAGCTTGTCCATCTCACTGACCTGCTTCTGCGTGGCCAGCAGATTCTGCCAGGCGTCGATGCGCTGCTGCCCCGCGCCCAGTGGCCCATAAAGAGCCGTGGCCTTGCGGCTGATCGCGGAAAAATCCCAATCGGCGTGCAGACCGCCCAGCATGACGCCGGCCAGCAGCAATGCGCAGCCAAGCCAGCGCAAGGTCCGAGGGATCGCGAAACGTACCGCCACTGCAGGTTTCCAGAAGGACAGAAAGGAAGCGTTTGATGGTGAAGCTTAGCCCGGCAAAAAACAATGGCACCGTGAGATCATCGAAGACGCGCTAGACTTGAGATTGCCGCGCAACGTTTTACAAGGTTTGACAACCTGTAGAGCAATCACTAGTGTCATTTGGATCCAAATATTGCGACCTACAGGGTGTGTTGTCGTGACTCAGAAGCCCAAACCGCTGCACAGCATCAAAGTCGAAGGACCGATTCCTGCGCATCTGGCCCGGTCGGTGATCGAAGAAACCCTGCGCTCGGCCATTCTCGATGGCCGCCTGCCCTGCGGCACTGCACTGCGCCAGCAGGATCTGGCCGATCTGTTCGGGGTCAGCCGCATGCCGGTGCGCGAAGCCTTGCGCCAGCTCGAAGCGCAGGAGCTGCTCAGCGTCACCACGCACAAAGGCGCCGTGGTCGCCCCACTGATCCAGGGCGATGCTGCTGAAACCTACGAGTTGCGCATTCTGCTCGAGTCCGAGGCATTGCGGCAGTCCATTCCGCTGCTGACTGAGGCCGAGCATCAACTCGCCGCCGGCTACATCGACGAACTGGAAGCGCAGCACGACTACAACGAAATCGGCCGCCTCAACCGTCTCTTTCACATGGCCCTGTATAGCAAGGCGCCCAACCAGCGACTGCTGCGCCTGGTGGAGGACGGGCTGAACGAAGAAGAACGTTTTCTGCGGTTCAATCTGGAAGCCATGGGCTTGGGCAAGCTGTCCCAGGATGACCACCGCGCCATGCTTCAGGCCGTAATCGAGCGGGACATACCGCGCTCGCTCGAAATGCTGGAGCAGCACCTCAACCGGGGCGTTGAGGTCATCACCCGCTACCTGGCGACTCCCGCCGCACAGAAGCGTCACACCGCACGCTGATATCTCGTACGTCGAATAATCCCCTTACAAATCTTCGCGACCGCTCTGCTGCCGGCTCTGGCAGCGGAGCGGCGTGCCCGCTGGTGCCCGCCCCGGCCCTGCCGATGCATTTCTGCTGCCCGCCGATGACCAATCGGTAATAGCCCTGACGGCAATTTACCCGCACTCTTCCAGCGCCACCCCTACAGAACGGGGACGCGCCGCCCTGACGGCACAGTCCCCGCAACAGGAACCTACGGAAGGAGCCTTGTCACGGGAAACAGGAAGTCATGGCGCCGGTCCCGGCCAACTTTCGCCCCCTTTGAATTCAATCATTCCCCTTGTTTAAAAGTTGCTTCGAGTGAGGCATTCACTCTTGTTATCGATTTTGGCCGTTATTAGCCGAAAGGAGTAACTACGCCCAAATAAAACTTCGTGTGAAAGTTTTATCGGTAACTCTCATACTCAAAAAACAGCCAACTTAAAATAATTTAAAATAAACTTGTTAAATGCATTTGCCCTGTATTAGTTTTTCTCTCGCCAGGTTTGAACGTCGCTATTCAGCGCGGCAGACCTCACGTAACAACCGCAGCACCCGTGGCGCCGCAACGGCGCCACAGCGCAATCAATATTTGCCCGACTAACTTGCTATCCAACTCGCTCGACCGCTTATAGCAACTGAAAAGAAACGTGCACTTCAATCAATGATAAAGGACATCATGATGCCCACTAAGCAGCAACTCGCCCTGAAGAAAGCCGAACTGAGTATTCACCCGATCTTTTCCGAGATTACTTCGTTATCGGTATTACGTCGTTTCATGGAAACCCATGTATTTGCCGTATGGGACTTCATGTCGCTGACCAAGCGCCTGCAACAGGAACTGACCTGCACGCGTTTACCCTGGTTGCCGCCGCGCGATCCCCACGCCGCTCGGTTGATCAACGAGATCGTGCTGGGCGAGGAATCGGACGATCGCCTCGATGCCGGCCATTACAGCCACTTCGAGTTGTACCTGGATGCGATGCGCGAAATCGGCGCGAGCACCTCGGCGGTGGAGCGCTTCGTCGCGTTGCAGCGCGAAGGCGTGAGTTATGACGTCGCATTGCAAAGCGTCAACGTCGACCCGGCGGCGGCACAGTTTGTTCGCGATACCTTGCGCATTGCCCTGGAGGCGCCGGGACACAGCGTTGCCGCCGCGTTCCTGCATGGTCGCGAGAGCGTCATTCCGACAATGTTCCAGCGCATCCTCGATGACTGGGGCATCGGCATCGAACAGGCACCGACTTTCCGTTACTACCTGCAACGGCATATCGAAGTCGATTCCGAAGATCACGGCCCCGCCGCCGAGCAGTTGCTGGAGCGTCTGGTCGATGGCGATCCGCAGCGCGCAGCCGAGGTTTATGCCAGCGCCATCGCCGCCGTGGAAAGCCGCATCGCCTTGTGGGACGGGCTGCGCCTGAGCATCGGCGTGGAAGTTGCCGAGGTGGCCCAATGAACGCTGCCGACTATCTATCCTTCGCCGACGCCTGGGAAAGCCGTGCGACCATCCGCACCCGTCCCCGGCGGCTGCTCGAAGACGATCAGCGCCTGATCTACCCGCTCAGCCGCCAGCCGCTGGTGCTCAGCGAAACCTTCCTGTGTGAATGCCCACAGCAACGTGATTTCGCCCTGGTGCAGACGTTGTACAAATTCATCAACGACGTAGTGATTTTCGAGACGGAAATCGTCGACAAGACCGCCCGCAGCATTGCCAAGAATCGCTTCGCCGTGGCATTCCCGTTCGCCTGTCGCTACGACGCGATGACCGTAGTGGTCGATGAGGATTACCACGCGCTGGTGGCCATGGACTTCATGCAGCAGACGGTCGCGCTGACCGGTATCGAACCGATTCAATTGCCCGATGAAATCGAGCTGAGCCGGGCGATTCCCGCCGCTGTTGCGCTGGCCCCGCAACACCTGCGCAGCGCGGTGGAATTGATCTGCGTGGCGATCGCCGAAAACACCGTGACCGGCGATGTCGCGGCGTTCGCCCGCGACGATTCGGTCAAGCCGTCGATCAAGGGCCTGATGGCCGACCACTTGCTCGACGAAGGTCGCCACTCGAGTTTCTGGGCGCGGATGGTGCGCATCTATTGGCACACCGCCAGCGACGCAGACCGCGAAACCATCGCGCAGATTCTGCCGGTGTTCATCGGCCATTACCTGACCAACGACATTCAGAAGTCCTTCGATTTGCGCCTGATCGATGCGCTGCCGGTCAGCGAAACCACGCGCCATTCACTGCGCGAAGAAATCGCCGGACTGGCCTTCCCGATCAATCGCCACCACCCGCTGGTGGGCAACATCGTCAGGTTTTTCCACAACAGCTCGCTGCTCGACACACCGTGCGTGCAGCACGCCCTGCGCGACTATCTGGTTTGAGGAGACCGACATGAAACGTCTCGACATTTTGCTCACCGGCGCCGGCCAGGCGATGACCGACCTGGCCCGGGAACTCGAACAGCATGGCCATGCTGTGACCCGCAGCGGCGTGGCTCAAACGGCGGTGGATCTGATCATCGACGATGGTTTTATCGCTGCCGGCGACTTCTGCGCCATCCCGCATCTGCACCTGCGCCTGGGTGTCGCCGCGCAAGAGCATGGCGGCCTGCCGACCCTCGACTTGCTGTGCTTCCTCGGCTCGTCGCTGATCAGCCGCGTACCGATCGGCGATGAGCCGTCCGGCAACGGTCAGTCGCTACGCCAACGAGCGCTCGCCCATGTGGTCGACGAAGTGGCGTTGCTGGTCAGCCGCTTTTCCCGCGATGCCGATTATTTGAGGCATGCCCCGGCCCTCAAAGCGCCGGATTTCGAACGGCTGGAAGATCTACTGTTTCTCGACAAACTGGCGTACGTCCACTGTCTCAATGACACGGCAAACCCGGCGCTGCTGGAGCAGGCGCAAATCCCGCTGATCGAGCGCCTGCGACAAAGCCTGATCGAACATGCCGAACGACCGGCGCTGCACCTCGGCGGACAGTCCATCAGCTACCGCCAATTGCACGCCCACAGCCGGGCGATCCAGCAGCGGTTGCTGCCCTTGCTCGAGCAACATCCGCAGCCGTGGGTGGTCGGTGTCTGCCAAGGCAAAAGCCCGGCGCTGTTTGCCTCGATTCTGGCGATTCTAGGCAGCGGCGCCGTGTACCTGCCGCTGGAGCCGAGTCATCCTTTGCCGCGTCAGCAATACATCCTGGAAAACGCCGGCGCGGTGCTGTTGCTTCACGATGGACAACAGGCGCTCAGCGAGTCGATAGCGGGGCTGGATGTCAGTGGCATCGAAGCGCCGAACGCCGATCTCGCCCGGCCGCTGATGCAGCACCGCCCGGAACTTGATGCGCCGTGCATGGCGCTCTACACCTCGGGCACCACCGGGCATCCGAAAGGCGTGCTGCTCAGCCAGGCCAATCTCGCCCACTTCACCGCGTGGTACGCCGACTACGTGCAGTTGCACTCCGGAAGCCGGGTGTTGCAGTTCTCTTCGCTAAGCTTCGATTCGTCACTGATCGACATCTTCCCCAGCCTGCTCGCAGGGGCGGAACTGATCGTGCCCGACGACACCCAGCGCCGCGATCCCTTGCAGCTGATTGCGCTGATTCGCCGACGGCAACTGACCCACGCCTTCCTGCCGCCGGCGCTGTTGAGCATCCTGCCGCTGGAGCAACTGGAGGGCGTGCAGGTGATGACGGGCGGTGATGTCTGCGAGCCGTACGTCATCGAGCAACTGACCCGCCAAGGCACCCTGCACAACCTGTATGGCCCGACCGAAGCCACCGTGCTGATCACCGCGCGCCAGCTCAAACCGGGCGACAGCAACCGCACGCTGGGAGGGCCGATCGCCAACAGTCGGGTGCTGATTCTCGACGACGATCTGCAACCGGTGCCTGATCAAACCGTCGGTGAGCTGTTCATCGTCGGCCCTGGTGTCTGCCTCGGTTACCTGAACAATCCGCAGCAGACCGCCGAGCGTTATCTGAGCCTGTCACTGCCCGGCGGCGAAACCCTGCGCACCTACCGCAGCGGCGACATGGCCAAGTGGGGCGAGCACGGTATCGAGCTGTGCGGGCGGCGCGACAATCAGGTGAAAATCCGTGGCTTCCGCGTCGAGCCGGAAGAGATCGAGCGCTGCCTGCGCGAGAGCCGCTTGTATCGGCAGATTGCCGTGGTCATCGACCATCAGCGGCGGATTCTGGCGTTTATCGCCCAGCCACAGACCGAGACTGCCCGCGACGCATTGAAGGCTCACGCCCGGCAGTTTCTGCCGGACTACATGCAACCGGGAGCGTGGACCGAACTGGCGCAGATGCCGTTCGCCAGTAACGGCAAAGTCGATCGCAAGGCGCTGTTGGCATTGCCGGTGACGGTGCAGGACAGCGCTGCGAAATGCCTGCCGGCCAATGCTGACGAAGCGCTGCTTCTTGAGGTCTGGGCCGAACTGCTGGAACTGCCGACCAGCGACATTTCCACTGACGAAAGCTTCTTCAATCTCGGTGGTCATTCGATTCTGCTGTCGCGGATGTTGCTGCGCTTGCGTGAGGAATTCGGCCGAAGCATTTCGATCAATCGCTTCATCGAACTGCCCACGATCAGCAAACTGGCGACGCTGGTGCGCGGCACCGATGACAGCGCCGTGCTCAGCGCTCAGGCCATGGCCGACGCCGAGCGCGCGCTGGACATCGAACCGCTGCCGATCAGCCGCATGGGCGATGTGCACAAGGTCATCGTCACCGGTGCCAACAGTTTTGTCGGCGTGCACATCGTCGAAGCGCTGCTCGGTTGGGGCGCCAGCGAAGTGGCCTGTCTGGTCCGCGACGGCGCCGGGCAAACGGCGGCGCAACGTTTCGCTCAGGCACTGCACGAAAACCGTCTGGAGCACCTCGACCTGAGCCGTGTGCGGGTTTACGCAGCTGATATCAGCCGTCCGCAACTGGGCCTGGGCGACGAGGATTATCAGCGCCTGGATCGCGAATTTGGCGCGCTGGTGCACAACGCCGCCAACGTCAACCACGTGCTCGATTACGAGTCCCTGGCGGCGGACAACGTCGAACCGATATTTGCCCTGCTGAAGCTGTGCGAAGGGCAGCGCAAAAAGGTGTTCAACTTCGTCTCGACCCTGTCGGCATCCAGCACCGTGGATGACGCCGGTCGAGTGCTGGAACTGCCCGCCGCCGCGACGCCGCCGATCTATATTCGCAACGGCTACAACCTGTCGAAATGGGTCGGCGAACGCATCCTCGAACGGGCGCGCGAGCGCGGTGTACGGGTCAATCTTTATCGCCCTGGCAACATCAGCTTCAACAGCCTCAGCGGTGTTTGTCAGCCGCACAAGAACCGTTTGATGCTGATGCTCAAGGGCTCGATCCAGCTCGGCCAGGTGCCGGCCTTTGCGCTGAATTTCGACCTGATGCCGGTGGACTTTCTCGCCCGCTTCATCGCCTTCCATGCCAGCCGTCATTCAGCTGATCGCGCGGTGTTCAATCTGCACAATCCCGAGCCGCTGAGCTGGGATGCCTACGTCGCGTCGTTCCGCGAAACCGGCAGCGAGTTTGCGCTGGTCAGCGTCGCCGACTGGCAGCAGCAACTGAACCGGGTCGACGCCGACAACGCGCTGTTCGGCGTGCTCGGTTTCTACCTCAACGGCTTCGAGGAAGACATCGGCGACATCTCGCTGATCGGCCACGCCAACGCCGAGGCCGGCGTGCAGCAGATGGGCGCGCACTACCCACAGAAATCCCCGGCGCTGCTGCGTCGCGGCTGCGACTACCTGAAAGAAATCAACTTCATCTGACTCATCCCAAAGGAGCAACACCATGAGCAATCTGCAACCCGACACCCTGATCAAAAACCCGCAAGGCTGCCACGTTGTGTCGTCGGTGGAAGTGCCGGCGGACGCGGCAAAAGTCTGGGCGATCGTTGGCGATTTCGCTGGCTTCGAACGATTCATTCCGGCGCTGTCGCACACCGAAATGACCGGCGAGGGCGTGTCTTCGCTGCGCAAGAAAATCTTCAAGGACGGCAACGTCGTGGTCGAACAACTCAACTCGCGCGATGAACAGGCGCGGCGCATGACCTGGACGACGATTTACAACACCCTGGGGGTGGCGAACCTGTGGGCGGCAATGCAGGTGGAATCGCTGAGCGAAGGGAAGTCGCGAGCGACCTGGACGATCATTGCCGAACCGGCTTGCGGCGGAGAAGAGGCGCTGCCGGGATTCAGGGAATTCGTGCAAGGGTTTGCCGATGATGCGATGGGCAATGTCTTGAAGTTGTTTGTTTAAGGCATCGGTTTGGCGGTGATTGAACCCCCGCTTTCGCGAGCAGGCTCGCTCCCACATTTGGAATGCATTTTCCCTGTGGGAGCGAGCCTGCTCGCGAAGAACGATAACGCGGTCTGCGATCTGTGAATCAGATCTTGAAGCTGTCGACCAACTGCTTCAACCGGTTCGCCTGTTGCGACAACGCATCACAATCCTTCAACGTTTCGTTGAGGTTGGCCACGCTCTGCTGGTTCAACAGGTTGATCTGGTTGACGTCGACGTTGAGAGTTTCCACCACCGCAGTCTGCTCTTCAGTCGCAGCTGCCACCGACTGGTTCATACCGTCGATTTCGCCGATACGCTGAGTCACGCTGACCAGACGCAGACCGGCCTGATTCGCCACTTCCACGCTCTGCTCGCTGGACGCCTGGCTGGCGTTCATGGTGCTGACCGCCTCACGCGAGCCGACCTGCAGCGAGGTGATCATCTTGTGGATCTCTTCCGCCGATTCCTGGGTGCGATGCGCAAGGTTGCGCACCTCATCGGCAACCACGGCAAAACCGCGCCCGGCTTCACCGGCACGTGCGGCTTCGATGGCAGCATTGAGCGCCAGCAGGTTGGTCTGCTGCGAGATACCTTTGATCACGTCGAGAATGTGGCCAATGTTGTCGGTGCTCGCGTTCAGGGTTTCGATCTGCGTGCACGACAGGCTGATCTTCTGCGACAGCTCGGTCATCGCCTGAATGGTCTGCTCGACCACCTGACGACCATCATCGGCCTGCTCGGAAGCGCCACTGGCGTGCTGCGAAGCATCCGCCGCGTTGCGCGCGATTTCCTGAGTGGCCGCGCCCAGCTGATTGATCGCCGCCGCGACGCTGTTGGTGCGCGCACTTTGCTCGTCGGAACCGACGATCGAAGCGTTGGACGACGCCATCACCCGTTGCGACAGGTCATGTACGTGACGGGTCGCCGACGACACTTCGGAAATCGATGCGTGAATCCGTTCAACGAACTGGTTAAACGCGCTGCCCAGTTCACCGAACTCGTCTTTGCTCTCGACCAGCAGACGCCGGGTCAGATCGCCCTCGCCCTGGGCAATGTCTTTCATCGCGCGGCCCATGGTGGTCAGCGGGCGCATCAACACGTTGATCAACAGGCTCAGCAGCAACGCAATCGCCGCGACCGCGACAAACATGGCGATCAACGCCGAGGTGCGGAATTGGCTGAGTGCGGCGTAGGCCTTGTCGCGATCGATCGACAGACCGATGAACCACTGCGCATTCGGCAGATCGCTGACCGGGGTGAACGATAGAATGCGTTCCTGGCCGTTGAGCAAGACGTTCTGGTTGCCCTTCTCGATGCGCACGCTGGTGTTCGGGTAGATGTCCTTGAGGTTTTTCATTACCTGATCTTTGTCCGGGCTGACGATCACCTGACCGTCAGCACTGACCAGAAACGCATGGCCGAGGCCGCCGAAGTCCACCGAGTTGATGATCTTCACCAGAGTTTCCAGGCTGAGGTCACCACCGACCACACCGAGCAATTCACCGTCCTTCTTCACCGGCATGGCGATGGTCACCACCAGGCCACCGACGGCCGCCATGTACGGCGGCGTCAGCATGGTTTTGTCGGCGGCTACTGCCTGCTTGTACCAAGGCCGCTGACGCGGATCGTAACCGTCCGGCATCTTCGCATCGGGGCGCTGGGTGAAGACACCGTTGGCCTGGCCGACGTAAGTGAACTGGAAGTTCGAAGTGAAGGCCGGTTGATCGACAAGGCCCGGCAAGTCGGCATTCCTGCCTTGATGGGCAACGTTCTGCGCGAGGTTTTCCAGCACCAGAATCCGTCCGCTCATCCAGTTCTGCACGCTGCTGGCGGTGAGGTCACCGGCCTGCTGCACAGAGGACTGCAAATTCTGCCGAATGGTGTTTCGCTGCAAGTAATCGTTGTAGAGCGTGAACAACGCGAACGCCAGGACGACGACGCCCGAAGCGGCCAGGAGGATTTTATGGCTGAACTTGAGATTCATTTCATGGGACTTCTTATGCCAAAAGTGGGGATGCGTTTCCGGATGCAACATTCCATGTACGGCGCAGGCAGCGTTCTTCTGGCCGCTCTACTTTGGTGCACGCATTTCTCACCAGTCTGTCGGCCAGCGGCGGAGAAATCTTAGGGGCGCGTGAGAAATGGCCGGGGTTTGTGCAGGATTCCCGCCGAACGGCGTGCCAGAGCAGCTGCGAGGGAATTTTTCGCATCGACATGGGGGCAGCAGTTGCAAAATCTGTAACCCTTGATGACAATGCGACTAATTATCATTTGTGACGTTCGGGCTGGCGTGGTCATGTCTTCACCTGAGTTGGTCGTACAGGCGCTTTACGGTAGTCATCACGGCTGGCTCAACGCTTGGCTGCGCGCGCGGCTGGGCAACGCAGCGGATGCGGCGGATCTGGCTCAGGACACTTTCCTGCGTCTGCTGCAACGTACCGAACGCCTCGAACTCAGAGCGCCCCGAGCTTTCCTGCGAACCATCGCGCGCGGTCTGGTGATCGATCATTGGCGCCGCGAGGAAATCGAGCGGGCCTATCTGGAGACCATTGCTCACTTGCCTGAAGGCGAAGTACCTGACGCCGAATCCCGCGCGTTGGTGCTGGAACTGCTGGAAAGCATTGCTCGTATGCTCGAAGGACTGAAGCCGAAAGTGCGTCAGGCATTTCTCCTGGCGCAGTGCGAAGGTTTGACTCACAAACAGATCGCCGAGCAGTTGGGCGTATCGGTACGTTCTGTGGAACGCTATGTCGCCGATGCGCTGTATCACTGCTATGTGTTGCGGTATGAAAGCTGATGCCTGTGGACAACCTCTCACTCGGTCGCCGCGTCGAACCGCGCCAACACGTGGTCAAGCAAGCGATTCACTGGCTGCTGCGGCTGCGCAACAACCACGGCAATTCGCGGCTGACTCGCCAATGCGAGCAGTGGCGCGCCGAGCATCATGAACATGAAATCGCCTGGCAGCGGGTGCAGTCGCTACAAGCCGAATTGAGCTCCAGTCTGCGCGCCGTGCCGGGTGCGCAGGTCGCTTTCAACACCTTGGAAAACAGTGCGCAGGGGCTGGGCCGACGCCAGGCTTTGAAGTTGTTGTCGGGCGCGCTGTTGATGGGCTCCGCCGCGTGGCTGGCCAAGGACAGCGCCGCCTGGCAGCAATGGAGTGCCGACTACGCCACGGCGACCGGCGAACGGCGCGGTTTCCAGTTGCCCGACGGCACGCGCATCGAACTCAACACCGCGAGCGCCGTAGACCTGGATTACACCGCGCAGCAGCGCCTGATCAAACTGACCCGTGGCGAGATCATCGTTACCTGCGGCGGCTCTGACGAGGGCGCGGCGACCGATCGACCGCTGCGCATACAGAATCGCCACGGCAGTTATGCGCCGGTCGATGCGCGTTTCATTTTGCGTCAGGACGATCAGTGCACGCGGCTCAGCGTTACCGGTGGTCGAGTCGTGGTTCACGCCGGTGGGCATTCGCTCGAGGCGCTCGCCGGGCAGAGTTTTCTGGTCGACCAAAGCGGTTTGCGCGCTGCGCCGACGCCGGATATGGATGCAGGCGCCTGGCTCGACGGTTTGATTGTCACGCGCAATATGCGGCTGGGTGACTTCCTCGCTGAAGTGGGCCGATATCGCCCGGGTTATCTCAATTGTTCGGCGGAGATCGCAGACCTGCGCCTTTCTGGGGTGTTCCGTCTGGAGGACACCGACAGGCTGCTGGCGGTCCTGCCGCAGACGCTGCCGGTGCAATTGCGTTATCGCACCCGCTGGTGGGTGACCCTGGAACGTGCGGTGTGATTATTTTTGGCGGGTTTTCGCAGGCAGTCCGGCTTAGTCAGTAAGCACTTCAACTCAGCCCCCGCGACTGCCTACGGAAATCCACAATGACTGTCCGCGCCATTTGTAAGAACCCTCTGAATTTCACTGCAGAATCGACACTACTGCGCCATGCGGTTCGCGCGGCACTGCTGACCACCGCGCTGGGCGTCAGCGTATTACCGAGCCTGAGTCTGGCCGCCAACACCGGCACCGAGATCAGCCACCGCTACAACATTGCTGCCGGGCCATTGGGCGAGGCATTGAATCAGTTCGCCCGGCAGGCCGGCATCACCTTGGCGATGACGCCGCAACAGACCCAAGGTCAGCAATCTCCCGGCGTGCAGGGTGAATATTCGACCGACCAGGCCTTGAGCCATTTGCTCGGTGGCTCAGGGCTGGAAGCCGTCAGCCAGGACGGCAGCAGCTACATTCTGCGCCCGCTGGCTGAAAGCGAAGCAATGGCCTTGCCGACCACCGACATCAAAGGCTTCGCCCTCGGCAACGCGCTGGGCAGCATGGCCGGCTACAACGCCACGCACAGCCAGATCGCCACCAAGACCAGTACCGCCCTGTTGGAGACCTCGCAAAGCGTATCGGTGGTGACGCGTGAGCAAATGGATGACCAAGGCTCGCAAACCGTCTCGCAAGCGATGCGCTACACCCCGGGTGTGCTGACCAACCCGTATGGCGCCACGCACCGTTACGACTACGTGGCGATGCGCGGTTTCAACGACGGCTCGGTGGACAACATCTACCTCGACGGCCTCAAGTCGATGGGCGACAGCGGCACTTACAGCACCATGCAGGTCGATCCGTATTTCCTCGAGCGTGTGGACATTCTCAAAGGCCCGTCGTCCGTGCTGTACGGCCGTAGCTCGCCCGGCGGTCTGGTCGCGCTGACCAGCAAAAAGCCGTTGTATGAGGCTTATCATCAGGTGCAGGCCACAGTGGGGACGCAAGGCCAGCATGGGGTTGGGTTTGACTTCAGCGGTCCGGTCGATGACGACAAGCGCATCGCCTATCGTCTGACCGGACTAAGCGATCAGTCCGACACGCAATTCGATCACAACAAGGAAAAACGCTTCGCCCTCGCGCCGACGTTGAGCATCGATTTCAGCGAAGACACCTCGCTGACCCTGCAGGCCTATCTGCAACACGATCCGGACGGTGGTTACCACGGCGGCGTTCCGGCGGACGGCACGATCCATCAGCGCAATGGCGAGCGCATCTCGCCGCGCTTCTTCGAGGGCGAGCCGGGGATCGACGGCTACTCCCGTGACCAGCAATCGTTCGGCTATCAGTTCGAACATCGCTTCAACGACGTCTTCACGGCGCGGCAGAACTTCCGCTATCTCGATTCCAAAGTGAACATGGATCAGGTGTACGCCTATGGCTGGACCACCCCGACCAGCAATGAACTGAACCGCTATTACACCGGCGGTGATGAGCGCCTGCATGCGTTCATCGTCGACAACATGCTGCAGGCCGAATTCTTCACCGGCGCGACCAAGCACACGGTGCTGATGGGCGCGGATTATCAACGGCGCAAAACCGTGGTCGACTGGACCAGCGGTGGGCTCGCGCCGATCAATGCGTTCAATCCGGTGTATGGCAATTCGGCGATCGAAATGTACGGCGACACCAGCTATCTGCGGCGCCTCGAACAGACCGGTGTGTATCTGCAAGACCTGATCGAGATGGACAAGTGGCGCTTCTCGCTGGGCCTGCGTCAGGACTGGGTCGAGACATCCGATGAAAACCGCATCGCCGAAGCGGGGCGTCCGGTGGGTACAGAGATCAATGATCGACGCACGAAACTCACTGGCCGTGCCGGCGCTTTATACCTGTTTGATAATGGTCTGGCGCCATACATCAGCTACTCCGAGTCGTTTAACCCGAACTCCTATGCCGACAGCGCCGGTAATCCACTCGCCCCTACCGATGGCACACAGTGGGAAGTCGGTTTGAAGTATCAGCCGCCGGGCACCGATAACCTGTTTACCGCCTCGCTGTTCCGCATCGACCAGGAAAACCTCGCGACCAAACTGCCGCAGGAAAACTTCTATCGCGCGGTCGGTGCCGTACGCTCGCAAGGTCTGGAGCTGGAAGCGCACATGCAACTGACCGATAACTTGAAAGTGCTCGGCAGTTACACCTTCACTGATATCGAATATTCCAAATCGATGATCAGCACCTTGAGCACGCCGACCGATGTCATCGAGAACAAGGGCAACTCACCGACTCAGGCGCCGCGACACATGGCCTCGCTGTGGGCTGACTACAAGTTCGACAGCGCCGCACTTGATGGGCTGCGCTTGGGCGGTGGGGTGCGCTACGTCGGCTACAGCTGGGCCGATGCGGAGAACACGATGAAGGTGCCGTCTTACACGCTGTTCGATGCCTCGATTGGTTATGACCTGGGCAAGATTGGTTTGAAGGGTGTTGATGTTCGGCTCAACGCGAACAACCTGACCAATGAATCCTATGTCGCGTCCTGCGCCAGTCTGAACTTCTGCTACATGGGCGAAGAACGCAACGTAGCGGCGACCGTCAGCTATCAGTTCTAAAGCTATGTCCTGTGCATAAAAAAGCCAGCCCCTGCTATCAGGGGCTGGCTTTGTCGTTTCTTCGGGGTGTTTTGTATGCGTGCGTTTCTGGTTTTGTTGCATCGGTACATTGGCTTGGCCACTGCGACGTTTTTATTATTGGCCGGGCTGACCGGCAGTGTGCTGGCGTTTAATCACGAACTGGATGAGTGGCTGAATCCGCAGTTCTACGAGGCGACGTCAGTGGGTGAGCGCTTGTCGCCGGGCGCGTTGGTAGATGCAGTGCAGACAGCGCATCCGAAACTGCAAGTCTGGTACATGGAGTATCCCCATGAGACGGGGCATACGGCGCTACTGGCGGCCGTTCCGCGTAAGGATCCGGCGACGGGCCAGCCGTTTGATGAGCGCAATCAGGTGTTCTATCTGGACCCGGTCAGCGCGGAGCAAAAAGGCGCACGCTACTGGGGTGAATGCTGTTTTCAGCGGGAGAACTTCATCCCGTTCATTCTGGAGTTTCACTACAACCTGACATTGCCCGATAACTGGGGACTGCTGTTGATGGGCTTGGTGGCCATCGCGTGGGTGATCGACTGTTTTGTCGCATTGTGGCTGACCTTGCCGCGTGGCAAGCCATTCTGGAAGAAGTGGGCTACTGCTTGGAAGGTCAAAGGCGGGCATGCCTACCGCTTGAACTTCGATCTGCATCGCGCCGGAGGATTGTGGTTGTGGCTGCTGCTGTTACCGATCGCCGTCAGCAGCGTGGCGATGAACTTGCCGAGCCAGGTGTTCAAGCCTGCTGTCTCGTTGTTTTCCCCGATCGAGCCGAGCGTTTATGAAGCCAGAGGACGAATGCCCGCCGATCAACTGGGGACGACACAGTTGAGTTATCAACAGGCGTACGAAAGGGCATTGCAGGAAGGGAAACGATTAGGACTGACGGCGGCAATAGGCGAGTTGTATTACAGCTTTGAGTACAACTTCTACGGCGCAGGATTTGGACAGCACGATACGGACGCCCATGGAAAATCCTGGTTGTTCTTTCACGGTACCGATGGCCGATTATTGGGACAGGAGATCGCGGGACAGGGCACGCTTGGAGAGCAGTTCTATCGACTTCAGTTGCCCATACATGGAGGACGGATCATCGGGGTGACAGGGCAGGTAATGATCGCGGTACTGGGTGTGTTGATTGCGGGGTTGTCAGGGACGGGCGTCTATATTTGGTGGCGCAAGTGGCAGGCAAGACGCAGCACCAGGATCCGAAGAACAGCCTGATCTTTCGTACACGCTTAAATGACAAAACCCCTGTCTGCGTTAGCAGACAGGGGTTTCGGAATTCAATCTTGACGATGACCTACTCTCACATGGGGAAACCCCACACTACCATCGGCGATACATCGTTTCACTTCTGAGTTCGGGATGGGATCAGGTGGTTCCAATGTTCTATGGTCGTCAAGAAATTCTTTATCTGGCCCGTCAACACGGTAACAAGCCAGCAAAAACAGGAACTTCTACTAAAACAAAACCCCAACTGCTTTCGCAATTGGGGTTTCGGAATTTAATCTTGACGA
>NZ_RCOA01000017.1:0-22894 GCF_004307585.1 Pseudomonas sp. Sample_20
GCGTGGTTGGTGAACACGCTGGCAGTGTTGACGTTGAACTCGATCTTGCTGTCTTCAGGCTTGGCAGCGTCGAAGCTGAACTTGCCGTCGATGTCCTTGAAGGTACCGGTGATGTAGCTGTAGCCTAGGTGGCTGATCTTGAAGTCGACGAAGGCGTGCTGGCCTTCCTTGTCTACTACGTAGTCAGCAGCCATTACGTTGGCGGACAGCACGGCAGAACCGATTGCCAGAGCGGCCAGAGTCTTTTTCAACA
This sequence comes from Pseudomonas sp. Sample_20, assembly GCF_004307585.1. Taxonomy (NCBI): domain Bacteria; kingdom Pseudomonadati; phylum Pseudomonadota; class Gammaproteobacteria; order Pseudomonadales; family Pseudomonadaceae; genus Pseudomonas; species Pseudomonas sp. Sample_20. The sequence goes on from NZ_RCOA01000017.1 coordinate 254, forward strand.
TGCTTTCTTTTCCTTTGAGTCGAGGTTGAATTTCAGGCTTTGCGACCGAGCATTCGAGTGAGGGTCGCATCACGATCGATAAAGTGGTGCTTCAATGCTGCCAACGCATGGAGACCGGAAAAAATTACCAGTGCCCACGCCAGCCAGAGATGAATCACCCCAGCGGTATCTGCCTGATCCGGTAGTCCGGAGAGCAGAGCAGGGACTTCAAACAGGCCAAACACCGGGATCCCGACACCGTCTGCGGTGGAAATCAGGTAACCGGCAATCATCACAGCGAACAGCGCCAGATACAGAAACCCGTGGCCGAACTTGGCGCCGATACGGGTCATGCGGCTGTAGCTTTGCAGCGTTGGCGGCGGCGGGCTGATGAAACGCCACAACACCCGCAACACCATCACCGCGAGCAGCACCAGACCGATGCTCTTGTGCAGATCCGGCGCGTCTTTGCGCCAGGTGCTGTAGTAATCCAGCCCGACCATCCACAGACCCAGCGCAAACAGCCCGAAGACCGCCAGCGCCACGCCCCAGTGCATGAAGATGCTGACCCAACCATAGCGCGAAGAAGAGTTACGTAGCTGCATTGCCCAAATCCTGTGAGAACTGCGAACCAAGACTAGCGAGTTATCTATCGAATTAAAGCGGAAAATTTTGCTTTGAAATATCGAGAAATACGATCAAGAGTCTGGAAGTGACGAGTTAAGAAAAGATTAAAGGCAACAGTGTGGCGGGATGTTGTTGCCAGACAAGGGAATTTGGTTGTCTGGGTTGCCCCCTTCGCGAGCAGTCTCGCTCCCACAGGTAATCGCATTCCTACTGACAGTACTCTGTCTAATGTGGGAGTGAGCCTGCTCGCGAAGGCGGTCTTGCAGGCAAAAAAAAGCGCGGCATCTACGCCGCGCTTCTTCATTCACCGCAAAGCCTTACTGCGCCTTGGTCTCGGTCGTTGCAGCAGGCTTGGCCGCTGGTTTCTTCGCCGGCTCAGCCTTTTTCGCCGCCGGTTTGGCCGCCGGCTTTTTCGTTTCGGTTTTGGCCGCAGGCTTCTTCGCCGCTGGCTTGGCCGCTGCTTTTTTCGCCGGCTCGGCTTTCACCGGGGCCGCTGGTTTCGGTGCTTCCACCGGCGCTGGCGCTGGCGCAGGTGCCGGGGTCGGTGCAGGCGCTGGAGCGGCCGGAGCAGGTGCTGGCTCTGGCGCTTTCGCAGGCTCAGGCTTTTTCTCGTCATCCGAACCGCCGAACAGGTTGCTGAAGAAGTTGCCCTTCTTCGCCGCCACCGCACCCGCCGCGCCTGCCGCTGCCGCAGCCGCAGCCGGAACCACTTTGGCTGGCTCGAACGATTTGCCGGCCGCCAGATCTTCAACCTGACTGGCAGCGCGCTGGCCGGTGCGCAGTGCGCCTTCCAGGGTGCCCGGGTACAAGGTGTCGGTGTGCTCGCCGGCGAACGCTACGCGTTGCAGCGGACGTTCCCACAGGCGCCAGAACTTGCTGATCTGCCCCGGGCCGTAAGCCAGGTAGGCGCCGCCCATCGACGGGTCGGTGCTGTAGCGACGGATTTCATAACCGGTGAACGAGCCACGGGCCTGTGGATAAAACGCATGCAGACGGATCAGCACCTGATCGACCATCTGCTTGTCGCCGAATGCCTGCATCACACGGGCGTTGTCGCCGGACAGGTTGATCACCACGTTGGCGCCGCCCTTCAGCGCCGGTTCGATCCAGAGCATGCCTAAACCTGCGTTGCTGTAGATCTCGCCGGACATGCGCGATTTGCTTTCCCACACTGGCGTCTTGAACTTCAGCATGATCTGGTCGCGCCAGCCGTAGTTGGTGCCTTTGATCGCCGCCAGATGCTGGGCATCCAGCGCAGGGGTCAGGGCGATTTTGTTCAGCGCGCGCAGCGGTACCGCCAGCACAACGTAGTCGGCCTGATAGCCGACGCTGCCGACTTTGACGGTCACACCGTCCTTGTCCTGGATGATGGCCGAGACCGGCGAGCTGGTCTTGATGGTCTTGATCTGTTTGACGAAGGCCTGGGCCAGGACCTGGCTGCCGCCGACCAGACGCGAGGCGCGCAGGTCGCGGTCGGAAACGCCGCGATAGACGCGGTTCTGCTGAGCGAAATACAGCAGCGACAGACGCGAAGGCTCGTCGTAGTGGGTGCGGATGTCCTGGTTGATCAACTGACGCGCGGTGGCCGGCAGGTTCTGCTTGTCGAGCCAGCTCGATACGGTGATCTGGTCCAGCGCATGCAAAGTGGCGGTCGCCGCCGGGTTCTGCGGGTCGTCGATCGAGCGCGCCAGATCGTCGAGGGTCTTCTGGTAGCGCTTGAGCGCATCGGCGGTGGCTGGCTGCTTGGTGGCCAGATCAGCGGCGGAGAAATAATCGCCGTCGATCAGATAACCCGGGGTACGCACGAATTCCGGCGCCGGCGTGGTGCCGAGCTTGAAGGTCGACACGTACTTGTTCAGCACCGGCTGAGTCTTGTCGTTGCCGATCCACTCGCTGGTGGCCATGCCCGAGCGGCCGCCCAGGCTCGGCTTGGCTTCCAGCAGGGTGACCTGCCAGCCTTTGTTCTGCAGTTCGTAAGCAGCGGTCAGACCCGACAGGCCGCCGCCGATCACGATTGCGGTTTTATCCTTGGCCAGCGCCGTAACGCTGAACAGCCCCAACATCACCAGCGCACAGGCGCGCAGCCAACCGACAGACATTCAGCGAACTCCGGAAAAACATGTGGGAAAAAGCAGTTTTGCGAGTCAGACGACTCAAAGAACCGCGAAGAATACGTTAGCCATCAAAACGCCGCCAGCGACGTCTATCGGCTCAGACAAAGTAGCTCAATCGACACAATGGGTTGTTCCCGCGCGATGCATTGCATAGGCTTGCGCGATTGTTCGCCCGCGCCTGACGCGAGCCGCCTCGAGGAGACTGTAAATGGGCCTGAATAACCAGTGGATGCGACGCGATCTTGCGGTGTTGTGGCATCCCTGCACCCAGATGAAAGACCACGAACAGCTGCCGCTGATCCCGATCAAGCGCGGCGAAGGCGTCTGGCTCGAAGACTTCGAAGGCAAGCGCTACCTCGACGCGGTCAGCTCGTGGTGGGTCAACGTGTTCGGCCACGCCAACCCGCGTATCAACCAGCGCATCAAGGATCAGGTCGATCAACTCGAACACGTGATTCTTGCCGGTTTCAGCCATCAACCGGTGATCGAGCTGTCCGAGCGTCTGGTGAAGATGACCCCGGAAGGCTTGAACCGGGTGTTCTACGCCGATAACGGTTCGTCCTGCATCGAAGTCGCGCTGAAGATGAGTTTTCACTACTGGCTCAATCGCGGCCAGCCGAACAAGAAGCGCTTCGTCACCCTGACCAACAGCTACCACGGCGAAACCATGGCGGCGATGGCGGTCGGCGATGTGCCGCTGTTCACCGAGACCTACAAAGCCCTGTTGATGGACACCATCAAAGTGCCGAGCCCGGATTGCTATCTGCGCCCGCAAGGCATGGGCTGGGAAGAACACTCACGCAACATGTTCGCCGCCATGGAACAGACGCTGGCAGAGAATCATGACAGCGTCGCGGCAGTAATCGTTGAGCCGCTGATTCAGGGCGCCGGCGGCATGCGCATGTATCACCCGGTGTACCTCAAGCTGTTGCGCGAGGCCTGCGACCGCTATGGCGTGCACCTGATCCACGATGAAATCGCCGTCGGCTTCGGCCGCACCGGGACGATGTTCGCCTGCGAACAGGCCGGCATCCGCCCGGACTTCCTCTGCCTGTCCAAAGCCCTCACCGGCGGCTACCTGCCGCTGGCCGCGTGCCTGACCACCGACGAGGTCTACAGCGCCTTCTACGACGACTACCCGACCCTGCGCGCCTTCCTCCACTCGCACAGCTACACCGGCAACCCGCTGGCCTGCGCTGCGGCACTGGCGACGCTGGACATCTTCGAGCAGGACAACGTGATCGAGAACAACCAGGCGCTGGCTCAGCGCATGGCCTCGGCGACGGCGCATCTGGTCGATCACCCTAACGTGTCGGAAGTGCGCCAGACCGGCATGGTCCTGGCGATCGAGATGGTCAAGGATAAAGCCACGAAAGAGGCCTACCCTTGGCAGGAGCGTCGTGGCTTGAAGGTGTTCCAGCATGCGCTGGAGCGCGGTGCGTTGTTGCGCCCGCTGGGCAGCGTGGTGTATTTCCTGCCGCCGTATGTGATCACCCCGGAGCAGATCGACTTCCTGGCCGAAGTGGCCAGTGAAGGTATTGATATAGCTACGCGGGACAGCGTCAGTGTTGCGGTGCCGAAAGACTTCCATCCGGGATTCCGCGACCCGGGCTGATTCGCCTTGCTTGAGATTTGCGGTGGCTGGACTGCCGCTTTCGCGAGCAGGCTCGCTCCCACAGGGGAATGCATTTCAAGTGTGGGAGCGAGCCTGCTCGCGAATGAAGTCGACACCGATCCAACTGATTCATATCTTTCCAGAGACCCGAAATGAGACTGTCCCGCTTCTTTATCGACGCCCCGCTGAGCACTGGCGAACACGAACTGCCGGAAGCCCAGGCGCATTACATCAGCCGCGTGCTGCGCATGGCCGAAGGCGATGCGGTGCAGTTGTTCGACGGTTCCGGCCATGAATTTCGCGGGTCCTTGGTGGACGTCGGCAAGAAACGCGTGGTCGTGCAGATCGACGAGCAATTCGCCGGGCAAATCGAATCGCCGCTACAGATCCACCTCGGCCAGGGCCTGTCCCGGGGCGAGCGCATGGACTGGGCGATTCAGAAAGCCACTGAACTGGGCGTGACGCAAATCACGCCGATCTTCAGCGAACGCTGCGAAGTGCGGCTCAAGGACGAACGCGCCGACAAGCGCTTGCTGCACTGGCGCCAAGTGGCGATCAGTGCCTGCGAACAGTGCGGGCGTTCACGGGTGCCGGTGATTCATCCGCCAGTGTTGCTGGCGGACTGGCTCAAGCAGACCGAAGCCGAATTGAAACTGGTGCTGCACCCGGTCGCAGAACCGCTGGTGAGTCATGCCAAACCGGCGACGCTGGCGTTTCTGATCGGACCGGAAGGTGGCCTGACGGATGGCGAAGTCGAGCAGGCCAAAGGCAATGGCTTCCACGCCGCCCGCCTCGGCCCACGCGTGCTGCGCACCGAGACCGCGCCGGTGGTGGCGCTGGCGGTAGCCCAGCAACTTTGGGGTGATTTCTAAACCTTTTTGCCGGACTGATCGTTCCCACGCTCTGCGTGGGAATGCAGCCCGGGACGCTCCGCGTCCCAAACAGCGTGACGCAGAGCGTCACAGGAGGCGTTACCACGCAGAGCGTGGGAACGATCAGTCAGCCGGGCTACAGGACGTAAAACAGAATCGCGACAAAATGCAGCAAGCTCCCGGCAATCACGAACAGGTGCCAGATGCCATGGGCATGCCGCAGGCGGTGATCGAGGGCAAAAAAGATAATCCCCACCGTATACAACACCCCGCCCGATGCCAGCCAGGCAAACCCCGCTGTGCCCAGTGCGGCAATCAGCGGTTTGACCGCGACCAGCACGATCCAGCCCATCACCGCGTAAATCACGATCGACAGAATCCGTGCCTCGGAGCGCGGTTTGATCTCTTGCAGGATGCCGATCAGCGCCAGCCCCCAGACAATCCCGAACAGCGTCCAGCCCCAAGGCCCGCGTAACGTCACCAGGCAGAACGGCGTGTAGCTGCCGGCGATCAGCAGGTAGATCGAGAAATGATCGACCTTCTTCATGATCGCTTTCTTGCGCCCGCGCACGCTGTGGTACACGGTCGAGGCGCTGTAGAGCACCAGCAAGGTGAAGGCGTAGATCGCCACGCTGACGATCTTCCAAGGACTGCCGTCGAGGCTGGCAATCACCAGCATCCATACGCCGCCGATAAACGCGGCGATGGCTCCGACCAGATGGGTCCAGGCGTTGAGTTTTTCCCCGTGATACATGTGTCGCATACCTCGTAGTCACTACCGCAAGCGCGCAAGGCTCGGGCCTTGAGCGTAAAAGCGCAATGTTTCTGTTCAACCTCGCCTGCGCGGCACGCGGGAATTGGGCACAATCGGCCGATACCAAAAAGAGTCCGCGCCATGCTGATCGACGAAGAATTGACCCTGAAAAAACTCGAGATGTTCCTCGCCTTCATGCGCACCGGCAACCTCGCCCGCGCCGCCGCTGAACTGCAGACCAGCAACGTCAGCGTGCACCGCGCCATTCACTCTTTGGAAAACGCCCTGCGCTGCCCGCTGTTCAAACACGAAGGCCGCAATCTGACGCCACTGGAAAGCGCCTATGTGCTGGAAGAACGTGCGCAGAAGCTGATCAACGACGTCGTCGACAGCGTGCGCCTGACCCGCGAAGCCGCCGGATTTTCCGCCGAGCGCTTCAAGCTCGGCTCGCTGTATTCGCTGACGGTGAAGACCGTGCCGCAGCTGATCATGGGCCTGAAGATCCGCCGCAGCGAACTCAACATCGACCTGATCCTCGGCTCGAACATCGACCTGCTCTACAAGCTGAAAAACATGGAAGTCGACGCGATTCTGGTGTCGCTGGACGACAGCATCAACGATCCGGATTGCGAGCAGATTGCGCTGTTTTCCGACGACATCTTCCTCGCCACCCCGGCCGATTCAAAATTCGCTCAGCGCAGTGAAGTCGATCTGGCGGAAGTGCGTGATGAAACCTTCATCACCCTGACCCAGGGCTTCGCCACGCATCAGGACGGTGTGCGGGTATTCAAGCAAGCGGGGTTCGAGCCGAAGGTGGCGATGCAGGTCAATGACATCTTCACCCTGCTGAGCATGGTCAGCTCAGGGGTGGGGTACGCCTTGTTGCCGGGGCGGATTGCGGCGGTGTACGAGAATCGGGTGAAGCTGATTCCGTTGCAGGAGAAGTACCGGTTGCAGCAGCACATTGGCGTGGTGTTTCTCAAGGCCAAGGAGCGTGATCCGAATCTGCTGGCGTTGCTGGCGGAGTGTCGGATGTATGCCAATCGCCAGGCCAGCTCATGATCGTTCCCACGCTCTGCGTGGGAATGCCTCAATGGACGCTCTGCGTCCGCTTTGGGACGCGGAGCGTCCCGGGCTGCATTCCCACGCAGAGCGTGGGAACGATCAATGTCAGGTCGGTCAGCCCATCAACCCGCGCATCGCCAGAAACAACAGCGAAGGCCCAAGCAGACACCCGAGCGCGGTGTAGAACGCCGCCGTCAGGCAACCGTACGGCACAAGCTTCGGATCGGTGGCCGCCAAGCCGCCGGCAACGCCGCTGGAGGTGCCCATCAAGCCACCGAAAATCACCGCGCTGCGCGGATTGTTCAGGCCGATCATCGGCGCCACGAACGGAGTCATCACCATCACCAGAATCGCCTTGATCAGCCCCGCCGCAATCGACAGTGCCATCACCTCGGAAGTGGCACCAATCGCCGCGCCGGTCACCGGGCCGACGATGTAAGTCACGGCACCGGCGCCAATGGTGGTCAGGCTCACCGCATCGGTGTAGCCGAACGCCATCGCCACGCCGACGCCGGCGACGAACGAGGTGCCAACGCCGACAAACAGCGCCAGCACACCGACGAGTCCGGCGCGTTTGAGCTCATCGACACTCACCCCAAACGCCGTCGCCACAATCGCGAAATCCCGCAGCATCGCACCGCCGAGCAGGCCGATGCCGGACAGCAGCGGAATATCCACCACGCCCTTCTGCCCACCGGTGAGTGCGCCGCCGATATACGACAGCACCAGCCCGAGCAGAATCGCAATCGCTGAACCGTGCAAACGGCCCTTGGTGAAGGTGTTGGACATCCAGTAGGACACCCACATGGTCAGGCCGACAATCAAAAAGCCGCTGATCAGACCGTAGCCGGTGATCACTTTCATCATCGATTCGTACATGGCGATCACCCCGCAGTCTTGGCAGGAGCAATCGGCGTTTCTTGCTTGTTGCCCATGCGCGTCAGCACCGGCACCAAGGCAAAAGCGATCACTACGGCGAGGGTGCCGGCAAGAATCGCCATCGGCCCGCCCTTCAGCGCACCGTAGACATTCTGCTGCGCGGCCATGGCGACCACGATGGGAATGTAGATCGCGCTCCAGAACTCGACGCCCTGCTCGGTCTTGCCCTTGAGCCAGCCGCTCTTGTAGAGATAGCTGCCCAGGCCGATCAACAGCAGCATCGCAATACCGACACCGCCGACGTTGGCCGGCACGCCGATCAGCTTGCCGAGCAATTCACCGACCCAGATACCGACCAGCGTGCAAAAGGCGAGAAACGCCACACCGTAAATAATCATTGTTGTAGTCCTCAAAGTGCATCGTCGAATGTTGTTTTTGTTGTTCGAAGCTTGAGTCGCGGCGGTTTTAGAGTTGGCGGCCACCCTCCTCGCGCAACAGCGCTTGCAGGGTATCGAGGCGGGCACTGTCGAAGGCAGTGACGGTGCCCTGCTCGAACACCCGGCGCGCCAGCCCGGTCAGCACCGCACCGGGCGGCAGTTCGATCTGTAGACGCACGCCGCGCTCGTAGGCGCTTTGCACGGTGCCGCGCCAGTCCACCACGCGGCACATGTTGAAAGCGAGGTCATCGCGCAGCGCTTCGACTTTGGCAACAGGCCTTGCGCGACTGCCGCTCAGATAAGCGATTTTCGGGTTCTTCAGTTCAACCTTGGCGAAGGCCTCGGCAAGCGCCTGCGCCGGTTTTTCCAGCAACGGGCAGTGCGACGGCACGCTCACCGCCAGCCGATTCGCCACTCCGGCGCCGCGACTGCGCGCCAGTTCGGCCACTGCTTGCATGGCCTTGTCGCAGCCGGCGATGACCACTTGGTTATCGGCGTTGATATTGGCCAGATACACCGGCGCATCTTCGCTGTGCACCTGGGCCAGCAGGGTTTCGACTGTGGACAACTGCAAGCCGATGATCGCGGTCATGCCGTAGCCCTGTGGATAAGCCTGTTGCATCAGCTCACCGCGCAGACTGACCAGATGCAGCGCATCGCTGAAACTCAAGGCTCCCGCCACCACTGCCGCCGGGTAGGCGCCGATGGACAGGCCGGCGACGTAATTCGCGCTCAGTTCATCCAGCAATAACTGCCGCGAAGCAGCGACACCGACGATCAGCAGGCACAACTGAACCGCTCGTGTCGTGCGCAATGCTTCGGCTGAATCCAGCAGCGCAACATCTTCGCCGAGTACATCACTGGCCTCGACCAGCGTTTCCCTTGGCAAACGCTGGAGCATGCCCGCTTGCTGCGCGCCCTGGCCGGGAAACACCAACAGGCTGCTCACGCTGCCTGCTCCTGCGGGTGCCACGGATTCGTCACCAATGCAGCCTGATGCGCATTTTTCAGCAGCACTCGGGCCGAACCGCTGGCCCATTCCCGCAAGGCCACAGCGCCGAATGGGGTCTGCAATTGCATGTCGACCCGGCACACAGCCTGATCGAAAAGCTCCACGAGTTTGCATGCCTGATTGCGCGTGATCATCTGCGGCGCACGCAGAATCAGATCGAGATCACTGCCCGCGTGCATCGCTGCAAAACCACTGGCCAATTCAAACCCGACACTGCCGCTGACACCCCAGACCCAACCGCAGTCATCGAGTATCGGCCGCAGTTGTTGGAGCCCCTGCATCACCGGCAGATCTCGTTCGCATTCAACATGACGAAGGGCCTCGGGACTGACCCGACAGGCAATCGAATCCAGCGGCATAAACGTCGCCAGCCGCTGCTCGCGCAACACACCACGAACGCCGACCGCGACCAGACCTTCCTCGCTCAAGGCCCGGCGCACCACCACCGGTTGCCCAACCGCCAGCGCCGCGATCGCCCACGCCGGCGCATCCGCCGGCAACTGCGCCGGGGTCATGCCCCAGAGCAGATCGTGGGCCAGGGGCAGGTTCACCACTGCGCCCTCAGCAATTCGCGGACTTTGCTGGAGGCGGCACGATTACTCGCACCAAGGCGCCCTTTCAAATCAGTGCTGGTCACATCGCTGATCGCTTGCTTCAGGCACTCAGTCACGCGCGTCAGATCTTCCTCTGTCGGTTGTTCAATCTGCTGCACCGAGAGGGTTTCCCAGAGCAGACCGAGGCTGGCGTAGCTGTCGATGTCATAGGCCATCGGCGGCACGCTGGAGGCCAGCGCCTCCAGTTCCTCGACACTGCGCAAGGTGACCCGCGCCGCCGAGGCTTTGCCCATCGCGTGCACCATCACGCCGGGATCGCGCAGCGCGATCAGGCGATTGGCCTGATAACCGTGGGCGAGAAATGCACCCGACATGGCCTTGCCCACCAGCAGCGCAATCACCGGATGCCCGGCCAGACGCGCACGGGCATAACTGTCCGCCGCGCCGGCCAGGGCCTGATGAATGCCGAGGGCTTCTTCGCGGCGGCCATACGCCTGGCTCGGCACATCGACGATGGCGATGATCGGGCGCTTCTGTGCGCTGTCGCGGTCGGCACTGATCGCGTGATCCACAACCTTGGCCAGCCCCCAGCCTTCGAGCAGACCGACCTCGCCATTGCGGGCGCGGGGAAAACGATTGTCCGGGTCGGCGACCACGGCGATAAAGCGGCCGAGCTCAGCGTCGGCGACTTTCAACGACGGCGGCAAACCTTCGACGACACTGGCGCCAGCGCTGAGCGCATTGAACCAGTGCAAACCGCGCAATGAATAACCGCTCATGAGCGCTCTCCTTGATACAGATCGCGAACCACCGACGGTTCGATTTGCTGGCCAGTGTTCAGCTTGCCGAGGCGTTGCAGGAACCACTCGGCGCGTTGACTGCGCGGCTGTGCCGGCAGGCCTTGCTGGAGCAGTTGGCCGACCTGCTGACGAATCTGCGCCACGTCATCGACGACATAACGATCCACCAGACCACTGTGGAAACGCTGTTCGCCGCCGGTCAGGCTCCAGATGAAGGGCCGGTCGCGGGAGTCGTATTCCTCGATCCCGGCTTCCTGCTCGATCACTTGCGGGCCGTTCAGACCGAGGCGTGCTTCCTGGGTCACCAGCAAATAACTGCACAGCGCAGCAGCAATCGACATGCCGCCGAAACACCCAACGCTGCCAGCGACCACGCCGACCACCGGTTGGTATTGCTGCAAATCCACAATCGCCGCGTGAATATCGGCAATTGCCGCCAGCCCTAGATTGGCTTCCTGCAAGCGCACGCCGCCGGTTTCCAGCAGCAATACGGCGCGGGTGGGGATGCCGTTGCGGTTGTCATCGGCAGCCAGTTCCAGCGCGCCGGCAATCTTCGCCCCGCCGACTTCACCAAGGCTGCCGCCCTGGAACGCACCTTCAATCGCCGCGATGACCACCGGCAAACCGTCGAGGCGGCCCTTGGCGATGATCACCCCGTCGTCGGCTTGCGGCACCACACCCTGGCGCTCAAGCCACGGCGACATGACCCGTTGAAACGGATCGAGCAGTTCGCGAAAGGTCCCGGCATCGAGCAAGGCTTGCGCCCGCTGCCGCGCGCCGAGTTCGACGAAGCTGTGTTTGTTGAGCAACGCTGCGCTGTCAGTCATGGCCGATCTCCTCGAAACCCTGTTCCAGACGCAAGCGCACCACCCCCGGCGTCGCGCCGAAATCGTGGATATCGATGGCCATCGCCGGCGGCGTGGTGCCGTCGAACATCCGCGCAAACAGGTGTTGCCAGCGTTGCTGCGCGCCGTTGACCGAGGTCTGCACGTTGATCGTCAGTTTGCCGGCCAGACCCGGTTCGATCAGCACTTCCAGATCACCGGAGCCGACACAACCGACCAGCGCACGCCCGCGTGGCGGCTTCCCGGCGGGGAATTCAAACGATAGGTTTTCCATCAAAACGCTCCCTGAGAGATGCCGTCGCGCTCGATACGATCGAGCAGCAGCGTGGCGGCGAGCAGGTCGGCGGCGCCACCGGGCGAGGCATTCAACGCGATGAGTTGTTGATCCAATTCGTGCAGGCGACGACGACCGCTGAGGCTGGCGCTGCCACCGGCATCGAGCACCGCTTGCGCGCCGGCCTGCATGGCGTGCAGGCCCGGTTCCCCGGCGCGGTAGAGCACGCAGGTGTCGGCCAGCTCGGTCATGATCGCCAGCAATGCATCGAGCCGGGCGTTCTGTTCGCCGTGGCCGTTGGCGCGGCTTTTGTGCAGTTGCGGCAGGCCCCGTTGCAGCACGGACGGGAAGCCGAGTTGCGCTTCTTCCCGAGCGCCACGTGCGCCGTAACGCTGGGCGACCTGTGCGCCATGGCTGAGCGGCGTCGGTGCGTAGCGGTCGTCGAGCAGTGCCAGGCGGGCGGCGCACAGGGCGACGGATTTCGGTTGCAGCGCGGCGGCCGTCACCAACAGTCCCAACGCCCAGATCGCGCCGCGATGGGTGTTGACGCCGTTGGTGGTCACGAGCATCGCTTGCTCGCCCTCGCGACCGATGCGGCCAATCGCTTCGCGTAACGGCACACCGACTTCGCCGATCTCCAGCGCCGCCTCGGCCATTTCCTTGAATGCCGGCCACAAGGCCAACGCCGACGCGTGCATCAGGCCCAGGTGCAGATCGGTGTGCGCGCCGTTGCCACGACGGTCGACCAGCGCCGGTTTCGGCGACAGATCGGCTTCGTCGATCAACGCGTCCACCGCCAGATCGGCCAATCGATCAGCCAGAGACAGCGGTTTCGCTTGCAGGTTGAATGCGTGCATTACCAGCTCCTGAATTTGGCGGGCGGGTTGTACAGGCCGCCGGACCACTCGACCAGATCGGCCACGCTTTTCGCCGCGAGCAATTCGCGCGTGGCGTCAGTGCGGCGGATGCCGAGGTCTTCGGGCAAGGCGACCAGGCCTTCGCGGCGCATGCGTTCGGTGTCTTTCGGGTTGTGCCGCAGGCCGATGGCAGTAACCCCGGCGACCGCTGCGATCATCGCCTGGCGTTCTTCCAGCGAGCGCGCCTTGTACAGGTAGGCGATGCCTTCTTCGGTAAGCAGGTGGGTAACGTCGTCGCCGTAGATCATGATCGGCGCCAGCGGCATGCCGCTTTTCTTCGCCACTTCCACGGCGTCGAGGGTTTCGACGAAGGTCGGTTTGCCGCCCTCCTGGAAGGTCTCGACCATTTGCACCACGAGTTTCTTGCCGCGTTCGAGCATCGGTTGCGGCCCGTCGGCGTGGCGCATGTCCAGCCACGCCGGGGTGCCGTGACGGCGGCCGCGCGGGTCGTGGCCCATGTTCGGCGCACCACCGAAACCGGCGAGACGGCCTCGAGTCACGGTCGAGGAATGGCCGTCGCCGTCGACTTGCAACGTTGCGCCGATAAACAGATCCACCGCGTATTGCCCGGCCAGTTGGCAGACCATGCGGTTGGAGCGCAGCGAGCCGTCGCGGCCGGTGAAGAACACATCGGGCCGAGCGGCGATGTAGTTTTCCATGCCCAGTTCGGTACCGAAGCAATGCACGCTCTCGACCCAGCCGCTTTCAATCGCCGGGATCAGCGTCGGGTGCGGATTGAGCGTCCAGTTGCGGCAAATCTTGCCCTTCAAACCGAGGGATTCGCCGTAGGTCGGCAGGATCAGTTCGATGGCGGCGGTGTTGAAACCGATGCCGTGGTTGAGCGACTGCACGTTGTGTTTTTCGTAGATCCCGCGAATCGCCATCATCGCCATCAGCACGTGCACAGGCTTGATATGCCGTGGGTCGCGGGTGAACAGCGGCTCGATGTAGAACGGCTTGTCGGCGACCACGACGAAATCGACCCATGAAGCGGGAATGTCTACGCGGGGCAGTTCGCTGACGTCATCGACCAATTGGTTGACCTGAACGATAACGATGCCATCGCTGAACGCCGCCGGTTCGATCAGTGCCGGGGTGTCTTCGGTGCTCGGGCCGGTGTAGATGTTGCCGGCGCGGTCGGCCATGAAACCGGCCGAGAGCACGACGTTGGGGATCAGGTCCACGACGAGGCGGGCGTAGAGTTCGATGTAGGTGTGAATGGCGCCGACTTCGAGCAAGCCATCTTCGAGCAACTGGCTGATGCGCAGGCTCTGGGTGCCGGCGAAGGAGAAATCGAGCTTGCGGGCGATGCCGCGTTCGAACAGATCAAGGTGTTCGGAGCGGCCAACGCTGGGCATGATCATGTGCAGGTCGTGGAGCTTTTCCGGGCCTGCTTTGGCCAGCGAACGGGAGAGGAAATCCGCCTGCTTCTGGTTGTTGCCCTCGAGTACCACACGGTCGCCGGGATGAATCAGCGCTTCGAGCGCGGCGACGATCTTGTCGGTGGGCAACACCACACCGTCGGCCAGCCCGCGCACCTTGTCGAGGCGGCGCTGCTTCTCATCGCGCCGCCGCGTCCAGCGCGAGTCGGGGGAAATTGTTGTTGTCATGCTCACTCCACGGGTTCGCTGTCGTGGAGCCAAGTTAGGCGTGTGTGGTGAGGGCATCAATCAAGCTGGGTGGTGAATCATTACGCTGAGAGTAACGTTCAAAAGCTACCCTCACCCTAGCCCTCTCCCGGAGGGAGAGGGAACCGATTGGGGGATGCTTGGGAATGACGCCGACCTGAACCAGCCGTGGTGAATCCAGAAATGAAAAATCAACAGCCCCTCACCCTGGCCCTCTCCCGGAGGGAGAGGGGACTGATTGGGGGATGCTTGGGAATGACTCTGACCTGAACCCGTTGTAGTGAATCCATAATCGACTCGGTCATTCAGGTCGATGTAGGACGCGAGACACCTCGGTCGGCTCCCTCTCCCTCTGGGAGAGGGCTGGGGTGAGGGGCTTTCAGTCGGTTGGCACCATTTTGTCCAGCACGCGGTTCACCGCCATCTCCGCCACCATGACAATCTGCGCGATGCCCTGCAGGGTCTTGCGCTGTGAGCCGTCCACCGAGGCGGCGTGGTTGTGCAACATGACTGTCGCCGAACCCAGGGTTTCACAGGCGTCGGCCAGCAAGGATTCGGTGTCGGCTTCGGGATTGGCCATGTACAGCGTGTTGGGGGTGTACGGCGGGGCCATGAAGTCGGCGGTCGGAGGGCCGAGGTAATGGTCGAGGGCACGCTCGGCGGCTTCGTGGAATTTCTTTGAGTCGGGGGATTGGTAGGGCGATGCCGGGTCTTTGGTCGGCGGGTTTGGCGTTACTTTGAACATGAGCTGTGTTCCCGTTGTTGAGCGCCAGCCCCTTGGCTACTAAACGAAAGGGAGGCGACTGTACGCAGGTTAGTAGACCGGGGAACTCAGCTTAAGCCGGCGCGCCGAAGCGCCCTACGTACAGCCACCATCAAGCTCAGATGCGGAACACCTGTGATGAATGCACGACCAGCAGAATTACCGCGGGCTACTAAACCCGATCACTGGGAATCAGTGACCCGATTCAAGTTACGCAGCATGCCCTGGGCGCACAAGCCGGCGGATTCTGGCGCAGGCGTAGGCAGCGGCGCAAGGATTTGTAGGCTGGTGGGGCGTAACACCGGGTGTCTTTAAACACAGGCGTGGCTTGATGTTGATCGTTCCCACGCTCTGCGTGGGAATGCCTCCACGGACGCTCCGCGTTCGGCTTCTGAAAGGGACGCGGAGCGTCCCGGGCTGCATTCCTTTGCTGCGCGTGGGAACGATCAGTCAAGCCTTGGATCAGCGGGCCAATCCCGCCTCCACCAGTAACTTCTCCAGCCCCAACAAATCCGGCACCTTCGCCACCTGCTCGCCCACCTGCACCGCCGCCTGCTCCAGCGCGCACAACGGCACATCGACATAACTCAACTGACTGTCGAGCTTGTACGACCGAGGAATCCCCTGCACCAACAGGGCGATGAATCTCAGCTCGGACAAGCCGCCCAGCGCATTCAGAATGACGATCCGCGCCCGTTCGCCGATGACGATTTTCTGCCCGCAGGCCGATTCGAAACTGATCAGCGGAATCTGCCGCTCGCGCCACGTTACCCGGCCCAGGTACCACGGCGGCGTGTCGAGGTCGAAGGCGCTGGCCTGGTAGTCGATCAGCTCGGCGATGGCGACATTGGGCAGGATCAGGTTGCGATCGGCCAGCGGCAGCAGCAGCCCGGTGAGCTGGCTGGTGCGCGGGTTATGCCGGTGCTCATGCATGTTTCTTGCTCCACTGGGCGATGCTCTCCAGCAACACCGATTCCTGATACGGCTTGCCGAGGTAGTCGTTGACGCCGATGGCCATGGCGCGGTCGCGGTGTTTCTGCCCGGTGCGCGAGGTGATCATGATGATCGGCAAGTGGCGCAGGCGTTCGTCGGCGCGCACCTGGGTGGCGACTTCGAAGCCGTCCATGCGCGGCATTTCGATGTCGAGCAGCATCAGGTCGGGCATGTGCTCTTCGAGCAGCAGCATCGCATCGACACCGTCCTTGGCGGTCAGCACGTTCATGCCGTGACGTTCGAGCAAACGGCTGGTGACTTTGCGCACCGTCACCGAGTCATCGACGACCATGATCAGCAGCGGCTTGTGCGGTTCGCTGTCGATCTCCGTGGCCTTCGGTTCCTGCGCCAGGCGCGCCTGCATCGCCCGGATCGGTGCGAGCAGATCCAGAATCAGCACCACCCGGCCGTCGCCGAGAATCGTCGCCCCCGACACGCCCTGCACCGCCGCGAACTGCGGGCCGAGGCTCTTGACCACGATCTCGCGGGTGCCGGCCATGGCGTCGACCAGCACCGCAATGTGGCGGTCGTTGCAATGCACCAGCAGCACGGGCAACGGCAGGTTCTGCCCGAGCAGTTTTGGCCGTGGCGCAGTCTTCAACAGCTCGCCGATATAACACAGCTCATAACGCTGGCCGGCGTATTGATAACTCGGCGGATCCTGACGGAAGTGCCCTTCCAGATCATTCGGCAACACGCGCACGATGCCTTCGATGGTGTTCAGCGGGATCGCGTACTGATCCTCAGCGCACTGCACCATCAGCGCGCGGTTGACCGACACGGTGAACGGCAGGCGAATGCGGAAATGCACGCCCTGCCCCGGCACCGAATCGATGCTCATGCTGCCGCCGAGTTGGCGCACTTCTTCGTGGACCACGTCCATGCCGACGCCACGCCCGGAAATCTGGGTGATCTTTTCCGCCGTGGAGAAACCCGGCTGGAGAATGAACTGCAACACATCGCGGTCGCTGATCTCGGCGTCGGGCGCCAGCAGACCGCGCTTGATCGCCTTGCGCCGCACGGCTTCCAATGGCACACCGGCGCCGTCATCGCGGATGTCGAAAACCATGTCGCCGCCCTCGCGGGACAGATCGAGGGTGATCTGCCCTTGCGCCGGTTTACCCGCCGCCAGCCGCACCTCGGTGGATTCCAGGCCATGGTCGACGGCATTGCGCAGCATGTGTTCCAGCGGCGCGGCCATGCGCTCCAGCACGTTGCGATCCATCTCGCCATCAGCGTTGCCGACGACGAATGCGACATCCTTGCCCAGCTCTTCGGCGACCTGACGAACGATGCGTTTCAGACGCGGCACCATGCGTTCGAACGGCACCATGCGCGTGCGCATCAGGCCTTCCTGCAATTCGGTGTTGATCCGCCCCTGTTGTTGCAACAGGTTCTCCGCGTCGTGGTTGCGGCGGTCGAGGGTTTCCTTGAGGTCGAGCAGGTCCGAGGCGGATTCGAACAGCGCCCGCGACAATTGCTGCAACTGCGAATGGCGGTCCATTTCCAGCGGATCGAAATCTTCGTAACCGAGGCGTTCGCCATCGACTTGCTGGCGGCTGAGAATGCGCCCCTGGGTTTCGGTGTCGAGGCGGCGCAACTGATCGCGCATGCGCTCGATGGTGGTTTCCATCTCGTTGAGGGCAATCTGCGCATCGTTGACTTGCTGCTCGATCCGCCCACGAAAGATCGAGGTTTCCCCGGCCAGGTTGACCAGTTCATCAAGCAGCTCGGACGAGACCTTGACCATGTCTGCGCCAGCATCGGCGGCGGGTGGCGCTGCCTCAGGCTTGATCACCGGTGCTGGCGCCAGCGGCGCTTCAACCTGCACCGGGTGACTGAAATTCTGGATCGCGCTGATCAGCCGATCGGCCGGCGGGCAAGGTTGCCCGGCGCGCACACCATCGAGCATTTGCGCCAGTCGGTCATGGCCGCGTTGCACCAGCGCAAACAGTTCGGCAGACGGTTGCAGCGCACCGCCAGAGAGGCTCTCGTAGAGAAATTCCAGCTCGTGGGCGAGGTCGCCGATCGGGCCGATTTCGACCATGCGCGCGCCGCCCTTGAGGGTGTGCAGATCGCGCAGCAGGGTTTCGATTTCCTGACGGTTGCCCGGCTCGGCCTGCCAGCGCAACAGCGCGGCGCCGGAGCTTTCGATGATGTCGAAACCTTCTTCGAGGAAGATTTCCAACAGTTCCGGATCATGCCCGGCGTTGTCGTGTTCGACCGCTGCGGGGGCAGATTCGCTGGCGGCCTGGCCCTGACGCAACTGACGGATCGCGTCGATCAGATCCTGCGCGGGAGTCAGCGCTTGATGCGCTTGCAGTTGCTCCAGCATCAGCGCCAACCGCTCGTGACTTTGCTGGAGCAAACCTTCGAGCACGACGCTGTGGCTGTAACGCCGATCAACCAGCCCTTCGTAGAGGTTTTCCAGCTCCTGGGCAAGGTCGCCGACGGCCTCGACTTCGGCCATACGCGCGCCGCCCTTCAGCGTGTGCAAGTCGCGCTGCAATGACGACAGCGGCGCGGCGTTGTCCGGGTCCTTGCGCCAGCGCTGCAAGGCTTGCCCGGCGCTGTCGAGAATGTCCACCGCCTCTTCGAGGAAGATTTCGACGATCTCGTCGTCAGGCTCAAGGGCGGCAACCGATTGCTGCAATTGCGCGGTGGCGCTGCCCAGCTCGCGAATATCCAGGGTGCGACTGCCATCGCTGCGGATCAGGCCCATCGCCGCCGGGTCGAGGCCTTCGTCGAGCAAATCCTGCAAGGCGCGAATCCGCTCCGGCTGCGGGGTGATCTCCTGGCCGGCCGCGAGTTCGTCGAGCATGTTGATCAGCGCTTCGTGGGCCAGTTGCGCTTCGTGGAAAAACCGCTCGCTGACCGCCAGGCTGCTTTCTTCCACCGCGCCATACAGGTCGAGCAAGGCTTCGCACAAGCCATCGACCGCCTGCAGATCGGCCAGATGCGCACCTTCGCCCAGAGTGGTCAGCTCATCGAGCAAGGCGCTGAGTTCCTGGCGCTCGCCGGGGTGCTGCTGCCAGCGCTGCAAAAGGTTTTCGGCGTCGAGGAGGATGTCCATGCCCTGGGCGAGGAAGTTGTTGATCAGCTGCGGATCGCGCTTGAGGCGCAGGCCGCTGTCAGCGCCATCGGTGCTGGCTTGCAGGCGCTCGGCGAGCAGCGCCTCGGTGCGTTTGATCAGCGACTGCGCACCGACAATCGGCGCCAGCGGATCGTGTTTGAGCTGGCGCAGGCCGACGCGGAACAAGCCCTCGGCTTCGAGCAGCAGTTCGACCTCGTCCAGATCCAGCGGCAACTGATGCGCCTTGAACTCGCGGGCCAGTTGATCCAGCGAAGCCGCCAGTTCGGCCATCGGCAATACGCCGGCCATCGAGGCACTGCCCTTGAGCGTGTGCAGCGCCCGTTGCAGTTCGTCGCTGGCCGGCAACGGCACCTGTTCGGCGGCCTGATCGAGGAAACGGTTGAGGCTGGCGAGGTGGGTTTCGGCTTCTTTGCGGAAGATTTCCAGCAGCAGCGGATCAAGCGCGGCGACGTCGTCGGTGTCTTCGGCAGCCAGCGGCTCATCGCCTTTGGCCAACGCGTGGGCGCGGGCGGCGAGTTGGTCGACATCGTTGCGCTGGCGCTGACGCTGGGTGGCAAATTCGTTGATCAGCTCGGGCAGCAGCAACAGCGTGTCGCCGAGCAACTGGCGCAGCACTGCGCCGGGCTCGACGCTTTGTTCGAGCACGCGGTTGAGCAGGTTTTCCACGGCCCAGGCCAGCTCGCCAAGGACCAACGCGCGGACCATGCGCCCGCTGCCCTTCAAGGTATGGAAGGCCCGACGCAGCTCGGTCAGCGCGGCGCGGTCCTGGGGATTGGCGGTCCAGCGCGGCAGGTATTCGTGGAGGACCGCGAGGACTTCGTCGGTCTCCTCCAGGAACACTTCGCGCAGCTCATCGTCGACCGGTTCTTCATCGGCCGGCGGCGGCATCAGGCTGTCGGGGCTGTTGCGCGCCGGCGGGTTGAGCGCCGACAGCGGGCTGGCCAGCACCTCGGCGAGCGACTGCACTACGTCAGGGTCGTCAAGGGTTTGCAGATCCTGCATGAGCTGCGCTTCGCTGGGGCTGAGCACCTCATCGAGCACCGGCACTTGCGCTTCGCCGGGCTGCTCGTTGGCAAAGAAGCCGAGGCTGGCAAGGCTGTTTTGCGCGACATCGAGCAGATGCTCGGCGGGTGCCTGCGGGTCGTCGCTCAGGCGTTCGAGGTAATACTCCAGGCTGCTGATCACATCGGCCAGATGATCGAGTTGTTCCCAGCCCGGTTCGTGGGCATCGAGCATCAAATGCTCGCGGATGAAACCGTTGCAGGCCTCGACCAGACTCGCTGCACGGGCCAGCGGAATCATCGCCAGCGCGCCGCGCACCTGTGTCAGCAGTTCGGGCAGCGATTGCAGATGCTCGCGGTCCCAATCGGCGTCGATGTAGTCGACGATCATGTCCTTGGCCTGTTGCAGGCAGATGCGCGCTTCCTTGATCACGATCTGATGGATCTGCGTCAGGTCGGTGGTCGGCAGGCGCGCGTCTTCGGCGCTTTGCGTCTCCACCGTGCCGACCATGCCGGCCAGCGTCGCTTCGACGTAGAGCAAGGCCCCGGCGACGTCCATTAGAATCGCGTCGTTCGGTTCGCGCTGGCCCTGAGCGAGGCTGAGCACCACCGCCAGTTGGTCGATGATGACCTTGCGCGGCTGGCCGAAACCCAGCACCGCGAGGGTGTCGGCGATCTGTCGCAGCGGCGCGAGCAGGCTGTCCAGATCCGAAGCGTGCTGGCGGTCACTGCGCACGAACAGATCGAGGCGCTCCTTGACCCGCACCAGCTCTTCGCACAGCGCCGCCAGCACCGAGCGCATGGCATCGCGGTCGGGGCCGGCGAGGCGCGCGCGTTCTTCATCGACCATCGCGCTGTCGGGCAACGCGTCGTCCAGGGAGTAGTGATCTTTCATGGTCAGCATCTGCCCGGTGGGATGTTCGGCTTTGGCAATATAGAACAACAGGCTTTTCAGCAGCTCGGCCGGCGCCGGTTGATTGAGCCCGACGATGCCCTGCTCGAGCAGGCGCTTGAGCTCTTGGTCGGCGTCCTTGAACAGGCTGCGCAGCGCCGGACTGTTGGCGATGACGCCCTCGCGCTTGCCCTCGACCAATGCCGAGGCGATTTGCCACAAAGGGCTCAACGGCGCATCGCCGCTCAGCGCTTCAAGGCGGGTAAAGACCTTGGCCAGATAACCGAGGTGCGTCTGGTCATCCTGTTCGCGCAGCAGCCCGACCAGGGCCATTTGCAGCATCTGCCGCAGTTTGCGCAGCACGTTCGGCAGATCGGGCGGTTCCAGCGCGGCGAGTGCCGCGTCGCCGAGCGGCGCCAGCTCGGGCAGTGGCGGGCTGAACAGACTGGTTTCCGCCAACAGGCTTTCACCACGGGCGCTGCGCAGATCGTTGATCAGCGGCAACACCACCAGCGGCAGGTCGCGGCGGGCGCTCTGCACGCGATCGAGGTAAAGCGGCAATTGCCCCAGGGCTTGCAGCATCAGGTGCAAGGCTTCGTCGCGGTGCGGTACACGATCATGTTGCAGGGCTTCGACCAAGTGCTCCATTTCTTCGGCCAGTAACGCTGCGCCGTAGAACTCGACCATTTGCAGACTGCCGTGGACCTGATGAATGTACGCCAGGCACTCGTCCAGACCGGGGTAGGCCTGCGGATCGTCGAGCACGGCTTCGATCGCCTGATGCGCCAGCTTCAGCGTTTCGGCAATTTCGCCCTTGACCCATTCCAGGGCCACGTAGTCGTGCCGATCACCCATAACCACTCCACTCACGCTTTATCTGTCGCCGCCGGCAAGGTGAAACCGGACACCGAACGGCGCAACTGACTGGCCATTTTCGCCAGGTTGCCGATGCTCTCGGCGGTGGCCGTGGACCCCGACGAAGTCTGCGAGGTGATCTGCTGGATCACGTTCATCGTCAGCGAGATCTGCCCGGCCGAAGAGGTCTGCTGCTGCGCCGCGTTGGAAATGCTCTGGATCAGCGCCGCGAGGGTCTTGGACACGCCTTCGATTTCTTCCAGGGCCACACCGGCATCCTGCGCCAGTCGCGCGCCGCGCACCACTTCGGTGGTGGTCTGCTCCATGGAAATCACCGCTTCGTTGGTGTCGGCCTGAATCGCCCGCACCAGGGTTTCGATCTGCCGGGTCGCGGCGGACGAACGTTCGGCCAGCCGCTGCACTTCGTCGGCAACCACGGCAAACCCGCGTCCGGCATCCCCGGCCATCGATGCCTGGATCGCTGCGTTGAGGGCGAGAATGTTGGTCTGGTCGGCGATGTCGTCGATCAGGCTGACGATGTCGCCGATTTCCTGGGACGACTCGCCGAGGCGCTTGATGCGCTTGGCGGTGTCCTGAATCTGTTCGCGGATGTTGTCCATGCCGTGGATGGTGTTGTGCACCACCTCGTTGCCCTTGTTGGCGATTTCCAC
>NZ_RCOA01000052.1:0-22255 GCF_004307585.1 Pseudomonas sp. Sample_20
CGAATTATAGACCTCTGGAATCTGCCGTCAACCGTTAATTTCGCTTTTCTTTCAATAACTTGCGTATTGGTTAAAAAACATTCAATCAGATGAGAAAAGAGCTTCTTCTATATAGAAGAAGACTTAAAGGACGCCTTCCTCCTTCAACATAGCCACCGCGCCTGCCCCCAGACCCAGCACCCGCTGCAGAACCTCTAATGTGTGCTCACCTAATAAAGGAGGCGCATGACGATATTCAACGGGCGTCTCCGACAATCGAATCGGGCTGGCCACCTGGGGCACCATCCCCGCCAATGCATGCGGCAGTTCGATCGCCAGACCGCGCGCCTTCACTTGAGGATCCTCAAACACTTGCGACAAATCATTGATCGGCCCACAAGGCACGCCCGCCTGTTCCAGTTGTGCAACCCACTCGGCAGTCGTCTTGAAGACCGTAGCTTGGCGGATCAACGGGATCAGCACCGCGCGGTTCGCTACCCGCAGCTTGTTGGTCGCGAAGCGCGGATCATCCGCCCACTGCGGTTGGCCAGCCACCTCTGCGAACTTGCGGAACTGCCCGTCATTACCCACGGTAAGAATGAAGTCACCATCCGCCGTAGGAAAGTCCTGATAAGGCACGATGTTGGGATGCGCATTTCCCAGACGCTTTGGCGCATTGCCGGTGGTCAGGTAGTTCATCGCCTGGTTCGCCAGACACGCGACCTGTACATCCAGCAACGCCATATCGATGTGCTGGCCGCCACCGTCGTGATCGCGATGAGCCAATGCCGCGAGGATCGCCACCGTCGAATACAGCCCGGTAAGAATATCCGTCAGCGCCACGCCCACTTTCACCGGGCCAGCGCCTTCATCTCCTTCAGGTCGACCAGTCAGACTCATCAAGCCGCCAAGGCCCTGAATCATGAAGTCATACCCTGCACGCTTGGCGTAAGGGCCGGTCTGGCCGAAGCCGGTGATGGAGCAATAGATCAGATTCGGGTTGAGCGCCTTCAGCGACTCATAGTCCAGACCATAGGCCGCCAGACCACCTACTTTGAAATTCTCAATCAGAATGTCCGACTTTGTCGCCAGGTCGCGCACCAGCTTCTGCCCTTCAGGGCGGGTGAAGTCGATGGTGACCGATTGCTTGTTGCGGTTTGCCGAGAGGTAATAAGCCGCTTCCGACGTGTTCTCGCCGTAAGCGTCTTTAAGGAAGGGCGGGCCCCAGGCGCGGGTGTCATCACCATTGCCCGGGCGCTCGACCTTGATCACCTCGGCGCCCAGGTCGGCGAGGATCTGTCCGGCCCAAGGCCCGGCCAGCACTCGCGATAAATCCAGTACCCGTAGATGCGACAGCGCGCCCATGGTCCGCACTCCTATTAATAGAACGCCTGCAGACCGGTTTGTGCACGCCCGAGGATCAGCGCGTGAACGTCATGGGTACCTTCATAGGTATTCACCACTTCCAGGTTGACGAGGTGACGGGCCACGCCGAACTCATCGGAGATGCCGTTACCACCGAGCATGTCGCGCGCCATCCGCGCAATATCCAGCGACTTGCCGCAGGAGTTACGCTTCATGATCGAAGTGATTTCAACGGCGGCGGTACCCTCGTCCTTCATCCGGCCCAAGCGCAGGCAGCCTTGCAGTGCCAGGGTGATCTCGGTCTGCATGTCGGCGAGTTTCTTCTGTACCAGTTGCGTCGCGGCCAACGGGCGACCGAACTGCTGACGGTCCAGAGTGTATTGGCGCGCGGTGTGCCAGCAGAACTCGGCGGCGCCCAGTGCGCCCCAGGAAATGCCGTAGCGTGCGGAGTTGAGGCAGGTGAAAGGACCTTTCAGACCACGCACGTCCGGGAAAATGTTCTCTTCCGGCACGAACACGTTGTCCATGACGATCTCACCGGTGATCGAAGCGCGCAGGCCGACCTTGCCGTGAATCGCCGGAGCGCTCAGGCCTTTCCAGCCTTTCTCCAGAACGAAACCACGGATGTCGCCAGCATCGTCCTTGGCCCAGACCACGAAGACGTCAGCGATCGGGCTGTTGGTGATCCACATCTTCGCGCCGGTCAGGCTGTAGCCGCCATCGACCTTGCGCGCCCGGCTGATCATCGCGCCCGGATCGGAACCGTGGTTCGGCTCGGTCAGACCGAAGCAACCGATCCATTCGCCGGAAGCCAGTTTCGGCAGATACTTCTGTTTCTGTGCTTCGGTACCGAATTCGTTGATCGGCACCATCACCAGCGAGGACTGCACACTCATCATCGAGCGATAGCCAGAGTCGACTCGCTCGACTTCACGCGCGATCAAGCCATAACTGACGTAATTCAGACCGCTGCCACCGTATTGTTCTGGAATGGTGGCGCCGAGCAGGCCGACTTCTCCCATCTCGCGGAAGATTGCCGGGTCGGTCTTTTCATGACGGAAAGCTTCGAGCACACGCGGCGCCAGACTCTGTTGAGCGAACTGCGCGGCGGTGTCGCGGATCATCCGCTCTTCTTCGGTGAGCTGTTGATCCAGCAGCAGGGGATCGATCCAATTGAAACTAGCTTTACCGCCCATGAGTGCGCCCTCGTAATCGGGTGAATTAACGTGGCATTGATCCTAGGCGCGGTTCGCCATCGCGGCAAACGAGGATTTCGCATCCTGTTGTGCTAATTTCTCACTCCGAAACGTCGCGAATTGCCTTTTATGCGGCGCATTAGTGAGGTTGACGTACATGCGCAGAAAGATCCCCAGCACCGCCGCACTGATCAGCTTCGAAGCAGCCGCCCGCCATGAGAGCTTTACCCGGGCCGCTGAAGAGCTGTCGCTCACCCAAGGCGCCATTTGCCGACAGATCGCCAGCCTTGAGGAATTCCTCAGCGTGGAGTTGTTCCGGCGCTCGCGACGTGGGGTGAAGCTGACGGAAGCGGGACTTTCATACAGTCGCCGGGTGGCGACTCAGCTCGATGCAGTGGAACGCGACACCCTTTCGGTGATGGGCCAGCAGGGCACCAACGTC
Organism: Pseudomonas sp. Sample_20; assembly: GCF_004307585.1. Lineage (NCBI taxonomy): Bacteria > Pseudomonadati > Pseudomonadota > Gammaproteobacteria > Pseudomonadales > Pseudomonadaceae > Pseudomonas > Pseudomonas sp. Sample_20. Next base: position 2,983 of record NZ_RCOA01000052.1, read on the forward strand.
ATCGAGCTCGCAGTCGTCCCGACCTTCGGCACGCAATGGCTGCTGCCACGGCTCAAGGATTTCCAGCTCAAGCACCCGGAAGTGACCGTCAACCTGACCAACCGCACTCGGCCATTCCTGTTTGCCGACACCGAATTCGATGCCGCGATCTACTTCGGTGATGCCGACTGGTCGGGTACCGAATCCCACAGGTTGATGGGCGAAAATCCGATGCCGGTGTGCAGCCCCGCCCTACTCGGCGATCGCAAGCAACTGACAGCGCAAGCCATCGCCGAGCTACCGCTGCTGCAGCAGACCACCCGACCTTACGCCTGGCGCCAATGGTTCAACTCGCAGCAACTGAATATCCCTCGCGACATGACAGGCCCACGCTACGAGCTATTCTCCATGCTTGCCCAGGCAGCCATGCACGACATGGGCGTCGCGCTGATTCCGCCGTTTCTGATCCAGCGCGAGCTGGCAGAGAAACGGCTGATGGTTGCCAACCCTCAAGCGCTCTCCAGCATCAAGGCCTATTACCTGATGATTCCGGAGCGAAAGGTCGAATCGGCATCGCTGAAGGCATTTCGCGACTGGCTGGTAAATCAAGCGCAGAGCTACAGCCTAGAAGAATAAAGGCTCTGCGCAATACTTAACCCCGTAGTCAGAAAAAACAAAGCCCTACAGATATAACTATTTGTCGCTTTTGCGCAGACTGTATCCGAAAGTCGTACAGACGTCCCACAAGCTGCCAAACACGTGGCTTTGAGCCTCTAATGGCGACTCATTACTGCCTATTCACGCCACCGATGCGAATTTTTTTCAAATTCAGCCAGAATCCATGCAGGGCACGGCCTGCAAGGGGTTCAACTGGCCATCTGCGACATTCGGTCACGGCATGACTTGTAGTTAATTTTCCGTCACCCGTCATAATCCCTTGAAGGGCATAAAGTTCGCCTGCAAAATGCCGCGCCCCGCCCTGATTCGGCGGGATCGTGCTGATCGGCCGCCCCAGTCGCACCATCCGTAGTGCATGGGTTTACTCAATAAGATCACGCAGGAGATTTGACGTGCACATTGGTGTTCCTCTCGAAACCCAGACCGGTGAAACACGGGTTGCTGCAACCCCGGAAACCATCAAGAAGCTGATCAGCCAAGGCCATAAGGTCACTGTGCAAAGCGGCGCTGGCGTCAAAGCCAGTGTCGTCGACAGTGCCTATGAAGCGGCCGGCGCAAGCATTGGCAGCGCCAATGACGCGTTTGGCGCCGAGCTGATTCTCAAAGTGATCGCGCCAAGCGATGCCGAACTGACGCTGATCAAGCGCGGTGCGGTGCTGGTGGGCATGCTCAACCCATTCAACAACGAGACCATTGCGAAGATGGCCGAGTGCGGCATTACCGCGTTCGCCCTCGAGGCGGCACCGCGCACCTCGCGGGCGCAGAGTCTTGATGTGTTGTCGTCGCAGGCGAATATCGCCGGCTACAAAGCGGTGTTGCTCGCGGCTCACTATTACCCACGCTTCATGCCGATGCTGATGACTGCTGCGGGCACCGTGAAAGCGGCGCGGGTGCTGATTCTTGGCGCAGGCGTGGCCGGGTTGCAGGCGATTGCCACGGCGAAACGTCTGGGTGCGGTGATCGAAGCGTCCGACGTGCGTCCAGCGGTGAAGGAACAGATCGAATCCCTCGGCGCCAAGTTCGTCGACGTGCCTTACGAGACTGATGAAGAGCGCGAATGCGCCGTCGGTGTCGGCGGTTACGCGCGGCCAATGCCGGCGAGCTGGATGCAGCGTCAGGCGCAGGCTGTGCACGAGCGCGCCAAGCAGGCCGATATCGTCATCACCACCGCGCTGATTCCGGGCCGCAAGGCGCCGACGCTGCTCAGCGCCGAGACCGTGGCACAGATGAAGCCGGGCTCGGTGGTCATCGACCTCGCCGCCGCCCAGGGTGGCAACTGCCCACTGACCGTCGCCGATCAGGTCGTTGTGGAAAACGGTGTGACCATCGTCGGCCCGACCAACCTCGCCGGTGAAGTCGCTGCCGATGCTTCGGCGCTGTACGCACGCAACCTGCTGGACTTCCTCAAGCTGGTGTTCACCAAGGAAGGCCAGTTCGACGTCAACCTCGAAGACGACATCGTCGCCGCGTGCCTGATGTGCCGCGACGGCCAAGTCATCCGCAAAAACGCCTAAGCAGGGATTCAGACGATGGAAGAGCTTATCTCCCCCGGTATCTACAACCTGATCATCTTCGTGCTGGCGATTTATGTCGGTTACCACGTGGTCTGGAACGTTACGCCTGCGCTGCACACGCCGTTGATGGCAGTCACCAACGCGATCTCGGCGATCGTGATCGTCGGCGCCATGCTCGCTGCTGCGCTGACCGTCACGCCGCTGGGCAAAACCATGGGCACGCTGGCAGTGGCACTGGCGGCGGTCAATGTGTTTGGTGGCTTCCTGGTCACCCGCCGCATGCTTGAGATGTTCAAGAAGAAAGCCCCGAAAGCAAAAGAAGAGGCGCCGAAGTAATGAGCATGAATCTCGTCACGACGCTCTACCTGATCGCGTCGATCTGCTTTATCCAGGCCCTCAAAGGCCTGTCGCACCCGACCACTTCGCGGCGCGGCAACCTGTTCGGCATGCTCGGCATGGCGTTGGCGATCCTCACCACCGTTGGCCTCATCTATAAGTTGGGCGCCGAGCTGGCCACTGCCGGTATCGGTTACGTGATCGTTGGCCTGTTGGTCGGCGGCACCGCCGGTTCGATCATGGCCAAGCGCGTTGAAATGACCAAGATGCCGGAACTGGTAGCGTTCATGCACAGCATGATCGGCCTCGCGGCGGTGTTCATTGCCATTGCGGCGGTAGTTGAGCCGCAGTCGTTGGGTATCGTTAAACAGCTGGGCGATGCGATCCCGGCGGGCAACCGTCTGGAGCTGTTCCTCGGTGCCGCCATCGGTGCGATCACCTTCTCGGGTTCGGTGATCGCCTTCGGCAAGCTCTCGGGCAAATACAAGTTCCGTCTGTTCCAGGGCGCACCGGTACAGTTCGCCGGTCAGCACAAGCTCAATGCGGTTCTGGGTCTGGCCACGCTGGTTCTCGGCCTGACCTTCATGTTCACCGGCAACCTCACGGCGTTCGCGCTGATGCTGGCGCTGGCGTTCGTGATGGGCGTGCTGATCATCATCCCGATCGGCGGCGCCGACATGCCGGTGGTGGTGTCGATGCTCAACAGCTATTCCGGCTGGGCGGCGGCGGGCATCGGTTTCTCGCTGAACAACTCGATGCTGATCATTGCCGGCTCGCTGGTGGGTTCGAGCGGTGCGATCCTCTCGTACATCATGTGCAAGGCGATGAACCGCTCCTTCTTTAATGTACTGCTCGGCGGTTTCGGCAATACGGCAGATGCAGGTCCTGCCGGTGCGCAGGAAGCCCGTCCGGTGAAATCCGGCTCGGCTGATGACGCAACCTTCCTGCTGACCAACGCCGACACCGTGATCATCGTCCCGGGCTACGGTCTGGCAGTGGCCCGTGCACAACACGCACTGAAGGAACTGACCGAGAAGCTGACCCATCGCGGCGTGACCGTGAAGTACGCGATTCACCCGGTGGCCGGTCGCATGCCTGGGCACATGAACGTCCTGCTCGCCGAGGCCGAAGTGCCTTACGATCAGGTGTTCGAGATGGAAGACATCAACTCCGAGTTCGGTCAGGCCGACGTGGTGCTGGTGCTCGGCGCGAACGACGTGGTCAACCCGGCCGCGAAGAACGATCCGAAGTCACCGATTGCCGGCATGCCGATTCTCGAAGCGTTCAAGGCCAAGACCATCATCGTCAACAAGCGCTCGATGGCCAGCGGCTATGCCGGTCTGGACAACGAACTGTTCTATCTGGACAAGACCATGATGGTTTTCGGCGACGCGAAGAAAGTCATCGAAGACATGGTCAAAGCGGTCGAGTAATTCACCGCTGCAATAGCGAACGCCCCGACTTGTCGGGGCGTTTTTGTTTGCGCCAGACGCTGGACAATTTGCCGCGTTGTTGCAGATCCGGTAACGGTGTTTTACTGCAAACCCGCGAAATAGAGGCCTCGTTTGCGACCTTGGTAGCGGGACAGGCGCCGGCCAAATTCACTAGACTGCGCATCCTGCTACTCGTTGCCCGAGATAATAATCCATGTACCGTGACCGTATTCGCCTGCCTTCGTTGTTGGATAAAGTGATGAGCGCTGCCGACGCCGCTGCTCTGATTGAGGACGGCATGACCGTCGGCATGAGCGGTTTCACCCGCGCCGGCGAAGCCAAGGCCGTTCCCCACGCACTGGCCGAGCGCGCCAAGGTCACGCCGCTGAAGATCAGCCTGATGACCGGCGCCAGCCTGGGCAACGACCTCGACAAGCAACTGACCGAGGCCGGCGTGCTGTCGCGGCGCATGCCGTTTCAGGTCGACAGCACGTTGCGCAAGGCAATCAACGCCGGCGAAGTGATGTTCATCGACCAGCATCTCTCGGAAACCGTAGAGCAACTGCGCAACCAACAGTTGAAGCTGCCGGACATTGCCGTCATTGAGGCAGTCGCCATCACCGAACAAGGCCATATCGTGCCGACCACTTCGGTGGGCAACTCGGCCAGCTTCGCGATCTTCGCCAAACAAGTGATCGTCGAGATCAACCTGGCCCACAACGCCAACCTCGAAGGCCTGCACGACATTTATATCCCGACGTACCGCCCGACGCGCACGCCAATCCCGCTGGTGAAAGTCGATGATCGCATCGGCAGCACGGCGATCCCGATTCCGCCGGAGAAGATCGTTGCCATTGTCATCACTCAGCAGTCGGACTCGCCGTCCACAGTGTCGGTACCGGACGTTGATACCAACGCTATCGCTGAACACCTGATCACCTTCTTCAAGCAGGAAGTTGCGGCCGGGCGCATGACCAACAAGCTCGGCCCGCTGCAAGCCGGGATTGGCAACATCGCCAACGCGGTGATGTGCGGCTTGATCGACTCGCCGTTCGAAGACCTCACCATGTATTCGGAAGTGCTCCAGGACTCGACTTTCGACCTGATCGATGCCGGCAAGCTGAGCTTTGCCTCGGGCAGTTCGATCACCCTGTCCGAGCGGCGCAACAGCGACGTGTTCGGCAACCTGGAGAAGTACAAGGACAAACTGATTCTGCGGCCACAGGAGATCTCCAATCACCCGGAAGTAGTGCGCCGTCTGGGCATAATCGGCATCAACACCGCGCTGGAGTTCGACATCTACGGCAACGTCAACTCCACCCATGTCTGCGGTACGCGGATGATGAACGGCATCGGCGGCTCCGGCGACTTCGCGCGCAATGCGCATCTGGCGGTATTCGTGACCAAATCGATCGCTAAGGGTGGCGCGATTTCCAGCGTGGTGCCGATGGTCAGCCACGTCGACCATACCGAGCATGACGTCGACATCCTGGTGACCGAAGTCGGCCTCGCCGACCTGCGTGGCCTGGCGCCACGGGAGCGTGCACGAGTGATCATCGACAACTGTGTGCACCCGGACTTCCGCCAGGCACTGAATGATTACTTCAGCGCTGCCTGTGCAATCGGCGGTCATACCCCGCACATTCTGCGCGAAGCACTGAGCTGGCATATGAACCTGGAAGAAACCGGGCGCATGCTGGCGGTGTGATTCACACAGATAACCACCGAGGCAAACACAGTTTTGCGTCGGTGGATGTTCGCAAAGAACAGGATCACCAAAAACTGTACTGCTGTACCGGTCTTTTCCTACCGCAAACTCCTACTCAACCTCCTGATACAAGCCAAAATGCACCAATCAAGTGCAGACAGGTACAGTTTGCCCAATTTCGACCCGTACACCATCCATAAACAGTTAACTGCTCACTCACAATACAAATGAACTGTATCTACAGAGACTATCCAAACGAGAGGATCATGGGCACCAGTCAAACCACTACCTGATCCCGCCACAAGCGGAAGGATGTCAACCATGGAACGTACACTCAGTTCCGAACTGTTCTTCGAAGACAAAGCTGTAAACACCCAGGCTTCCCTGCCTCTGCGCGTTATCGCCAACCTGATGTTGTGGCAGCGCCGCATCTCCAGCCGCCACCAACTGGCCCGTCTGGATTCGCGTCTGCTGGCCGACGCCGGTATCAGCGAAGCACAACGCTACGAAGAGCTGAGCAAGCCGTTCTGGCGCTAAGCAGCGTCGCTGGCTCTGGTCGTCAGACCCACCGCCAGCAACCCGAATTGCACAAGCAGAACCCGTCGTGGGCAACCACGACGGGTTTTGTCGTTTCAGGGGCCTTGAATGCTCTAAAACGCATATATGAACGAGTACAGGTACAATTTACGAAATTCTTGAATATACCGGTACAGTTACCAGAACCTTTGGAGTATCACTGGCCACCACTGGGCGAACCGCATCTGGCAGCCTAATATCCATGCAGAACGTGGCGAACGTTGCGCAACAGGCGTCTGACTCCTCAGATACCGAGCCACCTCTCACTACGGTTTATCCAAAGGAGTTACATCATGACCCGTCTTCGCCTGCTCAGTGCCGCCGCCCTGCTGGCCGTGGCTGCCAACGCCAGTGCTACCAGCTTCATCGTCACCACCGACTCGATCGTCGGCGCGCTGAAAGCCACTTCCGACGCCACTTCCGATGTGACCTCCTCGTTCCGTGACGACAAGATCGTCCTCGCCGCCCGCGACGATGCCGCCAGCTTCGTGGCCAGCGAAGGCGATATCCGTGGAGTGAAGCTGGAAAGCGCGCTCGATCACATCCGCCATCAGGCGCCCCAACTCAATGCCACCGATGCCCAATTGGCTCAGGCCATTCTGACCCTCTGATCGTTTGCGGTATTGCGGGACACGCCAGCCGTGTCCCGATGTTTCAACGCTGGCTCTGGGCCGGGCATTTGCGCTAGCCTTCAGGCTCGTTAACAGTTGTCGAGTCCCATGCGCTTTCTTCCAACTCTGCTCATCTCTTCTACTTTATTCACCGCCTGCTGGGCGATGTCTGCCAACGCCTTCGATGCTTTCAATGCATCGACCCAAGGCACGGTTGTCAGCGGTTACGCGACCAGCATGGTGTCTTCTGCACCGTTCGACCGTAAACTGCTGCTCGCCGCTCACGATGACGCGGCCGCCTTTGTTGCCAGTGACGGTGAATGGCGAGGCGCACGGCTGGAATCCGCGCTGCATTACCTGCGCAAAACCCGGCCGAAACTTCATGCCAGCGACCTTGAACTGGCAGAGGCAATTCTCGTCCAATAGTTATCCTTGTCCTTCCGGAGTCGTTCCATGCGTAGCCCGCTGATTGCTGCCGCCCTTGGCCTGTTTGTGCTGGCCGATATGGCCCAGGCGCACACCCTGGTAGCCACCAGTAACATCATCGTTCGTGCCTCCCAGCGCAGCATCGATTTCACTTCCGATACCACCACGTCGATTCGCGATTCGAAAATCATCCGCGAAGCCCACGACGACGCCGCCAGTTTCGTCGCCAGCAACGGTGACATCCGTGGCGCGCACCTCGAAGCAGCCCTCAACACCTTGCGCACTCGCGTGCCGGAAGCGCGCGACGCCAGTGATCAGGTACTCGCCGAAGCCATTCTCGCGCTGTGAAGTCCGTTGGCGCCTGGCTGCTGGCCGGGGCGTTGTTGCTGCTTGGCAACAGCGCCCACGCCGGCCTGCAATTGCGGCTCAAGACCGAGGGTCTGAGCCCGGCTCAACAACAGGCCAGTCAGGCGCTGATCGATGAGGCGATGGCGAAACTGCCGCCGAGCTTCATCGAGCGGCTGGATCGGCGCATCGACGTCGGCTGGACCGACGACATGCCTGCCAACGCTTACGGGCAGGCGACGCTGGTGTCCGAGCTCGATCTGAATCGCAAACTGCTCGCCGGTCTCACCGATGGCAGCGCGGCGAAAGAGAAAACCAATCGCCCCCACGGCACTGTGCGCCAGGAACTGCTGGCCACGGTACTGCACGAAATCACGCATATCTACGACCGCGCGCGTTTATGGCCGAGCGCCGAGCGCACGTTGATCCAGCGCTGCACCCGACGCTTCAACAGCGCCGGGCTGATCGGTATTCCCGATGAGTGTCGCGGGCAGAACGGTCGGCGCTTCACCATCAGCGACGACCCGCGCCTGCTCGATCTGGCCGGGTGGCAACAGTACGTCGGCCGCCGTGGCGAGCGTGAACAACACAACCGCCAGATCGCCCGCAGTCCGGATCTCTACGAAATTTCCAGCCCCAAGGAGTTCGTTGCGGTCAACATGGAGTACTTCCTCCTCGACCCGAGCTACGCCTGCCGCCGCCCGGCGCTCTATCGCTACTACAAGGAACATTTCGGCTGGGCGCCGCCAGCGCAGGACACCTGCAGCAAGAGCTTTGCCTTTCTCAATGCGGGCAATGACTTCGCCAAGCAGCCTCTGGGGCAAGTCGATCCGGAACGGGTCTATGCCGTCGATTACCTGCTGGCCGAAGCCAATCAGAACTGGGTCAGCCGCTGGGGTCACAGCATGCTGCGCCTGGTGATCTGCGCCCCCGGTCGCCCGCGTGGCCCGGATTGCCGCCTCGACCTCGATCAGCACCTGGTGCTGTCCTATCGCGCTTTCGTTGGCGATGTGCAGCTGTCGAGCTGGGACGGACTGGTCGGCAAATACCCGTCGCGGCTGTTCGTGTTGCCGCTGGCACAGGTGATCGACGAATACACCAAGACCGAGCTGCGCAGCCTCGCTTCGGTGCCGCTGAACCTGTCTCGCGAGGAAATAGAAGGCGTGGTCGAACATGCTGCCGAGATGCACTGGAGTTACGACGGCAACTATTTCTTCCTGTCCAACAACTGCGCGGTGGAAGGCTTGAAACTGTTGCGCAGCGGCAGCAATAACAGCCAACTGGTCGGGCTAGACAGCATCATGCCCAACGGCTTGCTGGAAGTGCTCAAGGGCCGTGGTCTGGCCGATACCAGTGTGCTCGACAATCCGAAAGAAGCGCTGCGCCTGGGTTACCGCTTCGACTCGTTCCGCGATCGCTATCAAGCGATGTTCGATGTATTGAAGAAGCAGCTGCCGATCAAGCAGACCACTGTCGAGGATTGGCTGTCACTCAGCGCTGAGCAACGCCGCGAATGGTTCGATCGCGCCGACCTGCGCACCAGTGCGGCCCTGTTGCTGCTGGAGCAAGCCAGTTTCCGCCGGCAGTTATTGCTGGCCCAGGACGAGGTCAAGCAACGCTACCTCGGCGCCCGCGAGCTGGAAAACGGCGGCATGGACAAAGCCAACGCGACCTTGCAGCAGATCCTCGCCAACAGTGGCTTCCTCAGCCGCCCGGCGGAACTGCTCGACTCCAAGGGTTACGGACTGCCCCAGCCGAGCGAGTTCGGCAGACTGGAAGCGGAAAGCAGCCAGCGGCAGAAGAAGCTGCTGGCACTGTCCGGCGATCTCGATACCGAAGTGCGCAAGCTGCTTGAACCCAAGCGGGCGGCCGAGATTGCCGCCAGCGAGGCCAACGTCAAGCAGATTGGCGAGCATCTGCGCAAACTGCACAAGGCCTCGGGCGGACTGCAATTACCCTGAGCACAAAAAAGGCTTCAGAACGCCTGTTCTGAAGCCTTTTCTATTTCCCTGCGGCTTTAGAGGCGAGCTTTGCGCACGCCTTGGGACAGCGCCGAACACAGACTCAACACACCATCGATGGCCTGCTCAGGCGTATCGGCACTGGCGATGTGATCGATCAACGCCGAGCCCACCACCACACCGTCAGCCAGACGCGCGATGGCCGCAGCCTGCTCCGGTGTACGGATGCCGAAACCGATGCTGATCGGCAGATCGGTATGCCGACGCAGACGTGCAACCGCCTCTTCCACATGTTCCAGAGTCGCTGCACCGGCACCGGTGACACCGGCCACCGACACGTAGTAGACGAAACCGGAACTGCCGTTGAGCACACGCGGCAGACGCACATCGTCGGTGGTCGGCGTGGTCAGGCGGATGAAGTCCAGGCCAGCAGCCTGCGCCGGGTCGCACAGCTCTTCGTTGTGCTCTGGTGGCATGTCGACCACGATCAGGCCGTCAACGCCAGCCTCTTTGGCTTCGGCGATGAAACGCTCGACGCCGAATTTGTGAATCGGGTTGAAGTAGCCCATCAACACCAGCGGCGTGTCGCTGTTGCCTTCACGGAACTCGCGAACCATTTGCAGGGTTTTCGCCAGATTCTGTTTGGCGCCCAGGGCGCGAATGTTGGCCAACTGGATTGCCGGGCCATCGGCCATCGGATCGGTGAACGGCATGCCCAGCTCGATCACATCGGCACCTGCGGCAGGCAGGCCTTTGAGGATCGCCAGCGAAGTGTCGTAGTCAGGATCACCGGCAGTGACAAAGGTCACCAGCGCCGCGCGGTTCTGTTGCTTGAGGTCGGCAAAGCGGGTTTGCAGGCGGCTCATCAGTGTTTCTCCTGCTGCGACTGTTGCATATGGTGCATTACGGTTTGCATGTCCTTGTCGCCACGGCCCGAGAGGTTGACCACCATCAGGTGATCCTTCGGCAGCTTCGGTGCACGTTTGAACACTTCGGCCAGAGCGTGGGCGCTTTCTAACGCAGGAATGATCCCTTCCAGACGGCAGCATTTGTGGAACGCTTCAAGGGCTTCGTCGTCGGTCACCGAGGTGTACTGGACGCGGCCGATGTCGTGCAACCAGGCGTGTTCAGGGCCGATGCCCGGATAGTCGAGGCCAGCGGAAATCGAGTGAGCGTCGATGATCTGCCCATCGTCGTCCTGCAGCAGGAAGGTGCGGTTGCCGTGCAGCACGCCCGGCACACCGCCGTTCAGACTGGCCGCGTGCTTGCCGGTTTCGATGCCGTAACCGGCGGCTTCGACGCCGATGATCTCCACGCTCTTGTCATCGAGGAACGGGTGGAACAGGCCCATGGCGTTGGAACCGCCACCGATGCACGCCACCAGGCTGTCCGGCAGACGACCTTCCTGAGCCTGCAGCTGATCGCGGGTTTCCTTGCCGATGACGGCCTGAAAGTCGCGGACCATTGCTGGATAAGGGTGTGGGCCGGCCACAGTGCCGATCAGATAGAAAGTGTTGTCGACGTTGGTCACCCAGTCACGCAGGGCTTCGTTCATCGCATCTTTGAGAGTGCCGGTGCCGGCCACGACCGGAATGACTTCAGCGCCGAGCAGCTTCATGCGGAAGACGTTGGCCTGCTGACGTTCGATGTCGGTGGTGCCCATGTAGATCACGCAATCGAGACCGAAACGCGCAGCAACGGTGGCCGTGGCCACGCCGTGCATGCCGGCGCCGGTTTCGGCGATGATGCGCTTCTTGCCCATGCGCCGCGCCAACAGAATCTGTCCGATGCAGTTGTTGATCTTGTGTGCGCCAGTGTGGTTCAGCTCTTCACGCTTGAGGTAGATCTTCGCGCCGCCGCAGAACTCGGTCAGGCGTTCGGCGAAATAAAGCGGGCTCGGACGTCCGACGTAATCACGCTGGAAGTAGGCCAATTCTTCTTTGAATGCCGGATCTTCCTTGGCCGCTTCGTATTCGCGAGCCAAGTCGAGGATCAACGGCATCAGGGTTTCCGCTACATAACGGCCACCGAACGCACCGAACAGGCCGTTGGCGTCAGGGCCGTTACGCAGATCAGAGGTGTTCGAAGTCTGGGTCATGGGTCGCTCCAGGTGAATTCGGTCAGAAGACAATGACGACCACTCTACCCCTGACTTTCCAGGCTGAAAACCGATAAGATCGCCACAACCTGTCAGGAAAACTCACAGATACCATGAGCCATGACCTTCCCCCGCTAAATGCCTTGCGCGCCTTCGAGGCCACCGCTCGTCTGAACAGTGTGAGTCAGGCTGCCGAACAGCTGCACGTCACCCACGGCGCGGTCAGCCGCCAGCTCAAGGTGCTTGAAGAACATCTCGGCGTGAGCCTGTTCGTCAAGGACGGACGCGGCTTGAAACTCACAGATGCCGGAGCGCGTCTGCGCGATGCCAGCGCAGAGGCGTTCGATCGCTTGCGCAGTGTTTGCGCCGAACTGACGCAAAGCACAGCGGATGCGCCGTTCGTGCTGGGTTGTTCGGGGAGCCTGCTGGCGCGCTGGTTTATTCCGCGTCTGGGGCGGCTGAATGCCGATTTGCCGGATCTGCGTCTGCACCTGTCTGCCGGTGAAGGTGATCTCGATCCCCGGCGCCCGGGCCTTGATGCGTTGTTGCTGTTCGCCGAGCCACCGTGGCCCGCCGATATGCAGGTCTATGAACTGGCGGCGGAACGCATCGGCCCGGTGATGAGCCCGTTGTATAGCGGTTATCAGAAGCTGCACACCGCTGTGGCCGCAGATCTTTTTGATGAGCCCGTGCTGCACACCACCTCTCGCCCACAAGCCTGGCCCAGCTGGGCGCAGCAAAACCACCTCGATCCCAAGGCGTTGAAGCTCGGGCAAGGTTTTGAGCATTTGTATTATTTGCTGGAGGCGGCTGTTGCAGGTCTCGGCGTGGCAATCGCGCCGGAGCCGCTGGTAATCGAAGATCTGAAGGCGGGTCGCCTGGTTGCGCCGTGGGGCTTTTGCGAAACCCCGGCGCAACTGGCGTTGTGGCTACCCAAGCGCGCCGCAGACGGACGCGCGCGGCAACTGGCGCAGTGGCTCAAGAACGAGCTGCGCCAGACTGATCACTCACCGCGCTTGAACAAAAAGTAGGCGGCGAGCAGACCGATTGCACCGACAGCCACGCCGGCTGTGGTCCATGGATGTTCCTGCGCGTAGTCACGAGTGGCAATGCCGGTCTCGCGGGTTTTCACTTTGACTTCTTCGTACGCGTCGCTGAGCAGATGACGGGAATGTTTCAGCGCACTTTCGGCGTTGCTTTTCAGCGCCTTGAGGGTCTTGCGCGACTCGTCCGAAGCATCGTCTTTCAAGCTTTCCAACGATTTGAGCAGACTCTCGATCTCGGCTTCCATGCTTTGCAACGAGGCTTTACGTAAAGAGGTGTTGGCCATGGTGGCTCTCCTGCATTGGTGATGAGTGGCGTGTGTTGGTTGGGACTTCACCACTTCGAGAAAGTGCAGAAATTCTGAACTTCGGCAGCGCAGAGGCGCCGAAATCAACAGTGCAATTGCCTGCTAGGCTCAATTTCACACGCCATTCCAACCCAAGGAGATCGCCATGAGTGACCATCACACCTACAAGAAAGTCGAGCTGGTCGGCTCGTCCACTACCAGCATCGAAGACGCCATCAACAATGCATTGGCCGAGGCGAACAAGACCCTGCGCAATCTGGAATGGTTTGAAGTGACCGAAACCCGTGGCCACATCGAAAATGGCCAGGTAGCGCACTTTCAGGTCACGCTGAAAGTCGGCTTCAAGATTGCCGCCAGCTGAGTTTGAGCTAGTCTTCTGAACTTGCGCGCTGGCCGAGTGCCATAGGGAATGGCAAAGCGCTACAAGGTGAGCGCATCGGGTGGATGACTCGATGCCCGCCTCTTTCAATCCGACCAGGGAGTGCGACCGATGAAGAAGTTCATGTTGGCAGTAGGTTTGTTGAGCCTTGCGGGTGGTGCGTTTGCAGCCGGCAAGCCATGTGAAGAGCTGAAAAGCGAAATCGCCGCGAAGCTCGACGCCAAAGGCGTTTCCGGTTATTCGCTGGAGGTTGTCGACAAAGGTGCGGCGGCTGATGGTGACGTTGTCGGCAGTTGCGAAGGCGGCAGCAAGGACATCGTTTACAAGCGCGGTTGATTGCGCCTGAAATACAAAAGCCGACGTGGATGCGTCGGCTTTTTTGTGGGCTCCATGTGCCCGATGTGGGAGCGAGCTTGCTCACGAAACCGGTGGGTCAGTCGACATATCGAGTGCCTGACACTCCGTCTTCGCGAGCAAGCTCGCTCCCACAAGGTATGTGTGGTGAATCTTAGCCCTTCATCACCTGCGCCAGCAGCTCGTACGAGCGCACGCGATCAGCATGCTCATACAAATCGCTGGTGAAAATCAGCTCGTCCGCCTGGGTCTGCTCGATCAGCACCTCAAGCTTGGCGCGGATCTTCTGCGGGCCGCCGACCATGGCGAGGCCGAGGAAATCGCCCACCGCTTCACGTTCGTGGGGCAGCCACAGGCCGTCCATGGTTTTCACCGGTGGGCGCTGCACCAGGCTCTGGCCACGCATCAATGCAAGAATGCGCTGGTACACCGACGTCGCCAGGTAATCGGCTTGCTCATCGGTATCCGCTGCCACCAGCGGCACGCCGAGCATCACGTACGGCTTGTCGAGCACCGCCGACGGTTTGAAGTGATTGCGGTAGATGCGGATCGCCTCGTGCATGAAGCGCGGCGCGAAGTGCGAGGCGAAGGCGTAAGGCAAGCCGCGCTCACCCGCCAATTGCGCACTGAACAGGCTTGAGCCGAGCAGCCAGACCGGCACGTTGGTGCCGGTGCCGGGCATGGCGATCACCCGTTGCTCCGGGGTGCGCGGGCCGAGGTAGCGCATCAGTTCGGCAACGTCTTCAGGGAAGTCGTCAGCGCTGCCCGAGCGCTCACGGCGCAAGGCGCGGGCGGTCATCTGGTCAGAGCCGGGCGCGCGGCCCAGACCCAGGTCGATGCGTCCCGGGTACAGGCTCTCGAGGGTGCCGAACTGCTCGGCAATCACCAGCGGCGCATGGTTGGGCAGCATCACCCCGCCGGAACCGACGCGGATCGTCGACGTGCCTCCGGCCAGATAGCCGAGCAACACCGAAGTGGCCGAACTGGCGATGCCGTCCATGTTGTGGTGTTCGGCGACCCAGAAGCGCGTGTAGCCGAATTTCTCGGCATGCTGCGCCAGGTCCAGCGAGTTGCGCAGCGATTGCGCCGCGCTGCCGTTTTCGCGCACCGGCACCAGGTCGAGAGTGGAAAATTTAACGTCGGACAGTTTTTTCATGAACCTGCATCTCCGGGTGGGGAGGCAGGTTTTTCTTGCGAACGAAAACCTGCCAAATCCATAAGCGTGTTTTATGGAATGAGGGCATATACCCGAGATTCAATAGCAGCGACGAAATTTCCTACTAAAAAAGTCAACGATTCAGCCAGGCTGAACTTTGTTCCGCCGTCTATCCTCAGAAGCCTTGCTAGTAAAAACCGCGACGGCGCGGCGTTCCGCGCCATATTTGAGGAGGCAGACATGGCTATCGTGAAAAAGGCATCGGCGCATTGGGAAGGCGACCTGAAAACCGGTCTCGGCTCGATCTCCACCGAAACCGGCGTACTGCGCGAAGCACCTTACGGCTTCAAGGCGCGCTTCGAAGGCGGCAAAGGCACCAACCCGGAAGAACTGATCGGCGCGGCCCACGCCGGCTGCTTCTCCATGGCGTTTTCGATGATTCTCGGCGATGCCGGCCTGAAGGCAGACAGCATCGACACCAACGCCGAAGTCACCCTCGATCAGGTTGACGGCGGCTTCGCGATCACTGCGGTGAAGCTGATTCTCAAGGCGAAAATCCCGGGCGCAACTCAGCAGCAGTTTGAAGAGCTGAGCAACAAGGCCAAGGAAGGGTGCCCGGTTTCCAAGGTGCTGAATGCGAAGATCACCCTTGAGGCTTCGCTCGTCAGCTGATTCGGCGTTTGCCGGGCTGACGCTTTCGCGAGCAGGCTCGCTCCCACAGGGGATTTGTGCACGTCGCAGATCCAGTGTGTGAGCGAGCCTGCTCGCGAAGGCGGCCTCGGATTCAACTCAGCAACCGGCAATCAGTACAAGGTGTGAGCAAAGTCAGAACCCGCTCAGCAGAAATGTGGTCGAATAATCGACAGCAGCTTCAGCGCACACCCGTGCGCGCTGCCTCAAGGAGCTTCATCGATGAAACGTATTGGCTTGGCGATTCTTTGCAGTGCACTGGCCACGTCCGCTATCGCAGCCCCCAAAAAATGCGAGGAGCTTAGAAAGGAGATCGAGATCAAGATCCAGGCGAAGGCGATCCCAACGTACACCCTTGAAATCATCACGGCAGAAGAGGCGAAGCAGCACGACTCGGCCATGATCGTCGGTTCTTGCGAGAACGGCACCAAGCGGATTATCTATCAGAGAAACGATAGCTGATTGCCTATCACGGCACGCAATTGATCTGCCGCTCGTTGGCAACGATCTGCCCCTGACGATTGATCAAGCGTGCACTTGGCGTGAAGGCCAGCGATCGGGCCTCAAGGCGGTAACGCTGCCCGGCCTCGAAGTGTTCATAGGGCACCGTCATGTAACACAGCCGCTCTTGCGGATCGGTATCCATGCCCTGACCACCCCCGAATACTTCGAAGTCAAAGCGCACGGTGAGCTCATGACTACCGGGCGTCACCTGAAAAAACCGTCCGTCGCGCAAGCGCTGTTTATCCAGGCGCTCGGCCATCAGCACCTTGCCGCCGGGGGTAGGCATGGCGAAGTCGACCCAGGCTTTGTCTGGATCGGCCGCTGGCAACGGGCTCTGACAACCGGCGAGCACACTGGCGGCCAGCAATGTCGTCAACTTGCGCATGATCGATATCCTTTGACGGGATTTGCAGCATAGCGCCGATCAACTGCTCTGACAGCCCGCCGGTGTGCCCTGGCCGACAACCTTGCGCTGTTCGTCATAAAGCCTGGCCCAAGGCCGGAAGCCGATACTGCCCGCCTGCAACTGATAGCGCTGGCCGGCGTTGAAATCCTTGAATTTCACGCTCATCTGGCAATCGCGCCACAGCGGTTCGGCATTCGGGCCGATGTTGGTGGCCTCGACCGGGAATTGGTAGCGCACCTTCAGCTCATGGCTGCCGGGCTGCACTTCGAAATAGCGTTTGTCGATGGCCTGGGTAGCATCGACTTGCACGGCTTGCAGCGCCGTGTCGTGTTGGCGAGCGTCAAGATCGATCCAGGCTTGCGAAGGGTCGGGGTCGGGCATTCCGAAACCGGCACAACCGGCCAGCATCAGCAGGCCTCCTGTCAGCATCAACATGCGCATAGCGGTGCTCCTTGAGGCGGGATAGTCTTGGGGCAGACTTTCCGGGGAATTTCTTATTTTGATCAGGCCGTTTTCCAGCCTTGGGTTACTTGATCGCGTTTTTCCGATTTTGTTTCCGGGTGTGTTGTTTTTGTTGCTCAACGGTTGCACCAGCGTCAGCTATTACAGCCAGTTGGCCAGCGGCCAACTGCAATTGCTGCGCGCACGGGAGCCGGTCGAAAAAGTCATTGCCGACCCCAGCCGCGATGCCAGATTGCGCGCGCATCTGGCTCAATCACAAAAGGCCCGCACGTTCGCCAGCGAGCATCTGCACTTGCCGGACAACCAGAGCTATCGTCTGTACGCCGACATCGGTCGCCCGTACGTGGTGTGGAACGTGTTCGCCACCGCAGAGTTTTCCCTGACGCCGCAGAATCACTGCTTCCCGATTGCCGGCTGCGTGGCCTATCGCGGCTACTACAGCCAGAGCGCGGCCCGTGGCGAGGCGGCGATTCAACGTTTGCAGGGCATGGACGTGTCGATCGGCGGGGTCGAGGCGTACTCGACGCTTGGCTGGTTCGATGACCCGATCCTCAATTCGATGATGGGCTGGGGCGACGAACGGCTGGCCACGTTGATCTTTCATGAACTGGCGCACCAGAAGTTCTATGTGAAGGACGACACTGAATTCAACGAGTCTTTCGCCACCTTCGTCGAGCAGGAAGGCACGCGGCAATGGCGCACGTTTCGCGGGCTACCGGCAGAGTCGGATGCCAGGCTCAAGCAGCGTGACCAGTTCATCGAACTGGTACTCGACACGCGTTCAAGACTGGAGAAGCTCTATGCGCAGCCGCTGTCGGTTGAGCAGATGCGTGAGCGCAAAGCAGCTGAATTCGAGCGCTTGCGCCGGGAGTATCGGGTAATGCGCGACAGTCAGTGGGCCGGGGACAAACGTTATGACGCCTGGGTCAATGCGCCGCTGAACAATGCGCGGTTGTTGCCGTTCGGGCTGTATGACCAGTGGGTGCCGGCGTTTGCGGCGCTGTTCAGGCAAATGGATGGGGATTGGCTGAGGTTTTATGCCGAGGTTGAGCGGTTGGGACGGTTGCCGGTTGATGAGCGCAAGGCGGCGCTGGAAGCGCTGGCCCAGTCCTAAGGAACTCGGGGGCATAACGGCCCTTTCGCGAGCAGGCTCGCTCCCACAGAGGCAGCGAGATCCAATGTGGGAGCGAGCCTGCTCGCGAAGGCTATTTCATCAGCGCTGCAAAAACGCCCGATGCAACTCGTCCAAGGTTTCAAAGTGATAAGCCGGCGCCTCGGCATTCAGCTCTTCAAAACTGCCAAACCCATAGCCCACCGCCGCCGCATCCAGGCCATTGCTGCGCGCGCCGATCAGGTCGTGCTTGCGATCGCCGATCATCAGGGTCTGCGCGGGGTCCAGGCGTTCTTCCTCAAGCAAGTGCGCAATCAGCTCAACCTTGTTGGTCCGCGTGCCGTCCAGTTCGCTGCCGTAGATCACTTTGAAGTGGCGGGCGAAGTCGAAGTGCCGGGCGATCTCGCGGGCGAACACCCACGGTTTGGAGGTGGCGATGTACAACTGCCGCCCCTGCCCGCTCAAGGTTTCCAGCAACGGCGTGACCCCGTCGAACACCCGATTCTCGTAGAGCCCGGTGACCTTGAAGCGCTCGCGATAGAAATTCACCGCTTCCCAGGCCTTGGCCTCGTCGAAGTCGTAGAACTGCATGAACGCTTGCAGCAGCGGCGGGCCGATGAAGTGTTCCAGTTTGCTCAGGTCCGGTTCGTCGATGCCGAGATTGGCCAAGGCAAATTGAATTGAGCGGGTGATGCCCTCACGCGGGTCGGTCAGGGTGCCATCGAGGTCGAACAGTACGGTCTGGTAATGCATGGAAATTCCCGAGCAGGTGTAGGGCGGTTCAGAGCTGGTCGTAGCCTTCGGCCAGATGCAGGTCCTTGAGCTTGACGTAGTTCGCCGCGCTGTACGTAAAGAAGGCGTTTTCCTTGTCGGTCAGCGGGCGCACTTGCTTGACCGGGCTGCCGACATACAGGAAGCCGCTTTGCAGACGCTTGCCCGGCGGCACCAGGCTGCCGGCGCCGATGATCACGTCGTCCTCGACCACGGCGCCGTCCATGACGATGCTGCCCATGCCGATCAATACGCGGCTGCCAACGGTGCAGCCGTGCAGCATGACCTTGTGGGCGATGGTCACGTCATCGCCGATCAGCAAGGGAAAACCGTCCGGGTTGAACGGGCCGGCGTGGGTGATGTGCAGCACGCAGCCATCCTGCACGCTGGTGCGCGCACCGATGCGGATGCGGTGCATGTCGCC
>NZ_RCOA01000110.1:0-21601 GCF_004307585.1 Pseudomonas sp. Sample_20
TGGAAAGGGGGTGGCCGGGGCGTTCGGATAACGCCGGGGCTGGGGGCGTTACTTTAATCCATCGTGGGGGGCGGCGACTAACGGCATTTGCGCGATTTGTCAGTATCGGCCTCCGTTTGCACTGTGTAGGGCCGTTTCTGGACGTTGCTACGATTCAGGTCTGCGTGTGCAAGCTGTTCAATATGACCTTGATGGCGGGGCGCTCAAGCAGTTCGCACCATTTGCCTTCATCAACGATGGCGCCCCGCTGCATGACGAGCACGCGGTCAAAACGATGGAGATGTTCAACATCATGAGTGACACATATAAAGCCCTGTCCAGCGAATGTCTTGAATAGCAAATCCCACACTGGTGTGGCGAGTTTCGGTTCAATCGAAGCACTCGGCTCATCAAACAGATTGAATTTGCCCGGTCGATTCAGGAGTCGCAGCAACGAAAGCCGCTTCGCTTCACCTCCGGAGATATTGGTGGCGTTTTCAGCGATGTGACCTCGGCCAATGATTTCATCAAGCTGGAGAGATTGAATTGCCTCGTTCAATGTTTTCGACTGCTCAACACCGAAAAGTACGGACTGTTCAAAACTTCCTTCCAGGAACTGCGGAGACTGGGGGCTGTAACGCACCGTTTCCAGATGAACGCGAGCATTTAAGCGATCTATGCACAGCTCGTCGATGAACAGCCGGGGCCGCACCGAAAAATCCAGTCCTGCCAGCGCTTCGAGTAACGTCGATTTGCCAGCGCCGCTGGGCCCGATGATCGCGACGGATTGGCCCTGTCGGAAGCTGATCTGGCTGGCAATTGATAGCTGCGCAACACCGTTATGGGTGATCTCGCAGGGCTCGAGCCGTAATGTTGATAGGTTATGCAACGCATCAGAGTAATGGCGGCGATCGTTATCGAAGTCAGCAGTTGCAAGTAATTCTTTGAGTCGCCGTTGATCAGCCGAGAATTGATCCAGCACCCGATAGCCTTCGGTCAGTGCCGATACATTCAACAGGAACGTACCAGCAATAGAGAAAATGGCCACCAACTGACCGACGCTGATACTTGCTTGTCCGGACGTCTGATCCATGACTCCCCAAGCCAACAAACCGCCGGTGGACAGGCTGATAAACAAAATCTTCGCCGCGCTCAACAGTCCGCCCGAGCCTGCTACGGTTACAGCAGCGTTGGCGTAGCGCTCAAATGCTCGGTTCAAGGGTTGCAGGGCCGTGCGTTCGGCGCGTTCCAGCTTTATCGATTTACCAGCCCTCAAAGTATTGACCAAGGTTGCACTCAGCTCATCCTCCTGGTCATTAACAGCATCGATGTGTTTTCTGCGCCATCGAATGATCCGGTGAGTTGCGTAGAGATAACAGCCACCGAGGCCAGCTAGCGCGCAGAAAACCCAGGCTCCGCCCATATACCAGAATGCGCCGGCCACAATAAGAAACTCCAGACACAGGGGAAAACCTGTAGTGACGAAGAACATCAGCAACTGTTCGTGGGCAGTGATTCCGCGCTCGACCGACTTGATGAACTGTCCTATTCGCCACGTGCCGAACTGGGAAAAATCCTTGCCCATCAACCGCGCCATCCAATTGATGGAAGCACCCATGACAATTCGCTGGACAAGCTTTGAGAGCAGCAGCGTTTGCAGGGGGGTGGTCATCGACTGAATGCAACCGGCCAGCGTAAAAGCTGCGGTGAAATAAAGCAGCGTACGCAGCGTTGTGTGATCGGCATCGTTTAGTGAATCGACGATCTTGCCCAATAACAAAGGAGGGGCCAGGGCCAGGATTTTCAGGGTGATGGTTGCGCCTATTGTCATCACCAGCAGGAGTCGATGTTTCTCGCAGGCTGTTCTTATAAATGTCTGCATGAGTATGTGCCTGTGGTCGTTTTGAATCACGCCGTTGGCGAGCTCCTGGTGCCGAGCAGAATGTGCTGAGGAGCCACGGGTTGGCCATTTCTGATTATGTTGAATCGGTCGAGACCCGGGATATAAGTATGGGTAACTACGTTGGTCCCGGGGTACTCCATGACTGTTCTGAAAAATAGGACTTTGTTCATACCGCTCAGGTTTTTTCGGAGCAAAGCAAGTTGTTCAGGAACAGAGAGTGCAAGCAGGTTTTTGGCGGCGCCAGGGTATTGAGTTTCAAGTTTTTAACAGGTGCAAAGTCTATCAGCTGTTTCAGTTTCTCGGATTGACAAAGCACATCAAGTACCTTTCGGTCCGCGATTTCATCGTTGGCGTCGTATAAGGCGTTTGATTGGAATTGCTCCGTTACCGCTCTTTGGATGGCGATAAATATGTCCAAAGAACAGCCGGAGCCGATTGCGGATATATGTCGGTCGCCGGGGCCGGTTCGTGGGAATGCAACTGCCAGATAAACTTCTGACTCGTCTTTGATAATGATGATCTGCAAAGCTTCGGCAGCCCGTAGCGCGTATGAGTTGTTGAACAGGGCTTGCGCAAGCAGGGGCGCCGACGGTGAGTAGAGATCGATCGGAGGTATCAGTCTGCAGACGGCCATGAAAAACCGGGACAACAGGTGTCGCTCAATCAGTTCCAGGGTACCGTGCAGCAGTGCTTCTGATTTCGTGCAGCCGAAAGCAGTTCCTGAGTTAGAGGCGTAGCGATTTAAAAAGCGCGTCGGTTGACTCGTTGTTTTACGTTCATCTTTGACCGGATACAGCAGGGCGCATGGCACAAAAAGCCCGGCGCAGCCGTCGAGTGATGCAAGCTGAAGACACTGTAGAGGCTCGATGTTTTTTCGCAGACTTGTGAAAATGCCGTCCGACTCGACCCCGTTCTGCGAAGCGATGTCACTGCAACCAAGCGTTTTGCAAAATGGCGGCTCGGCGTGAAACATCGCGTAGTGCTCAAGGCTTTCAGCAAGTGCACCAACAAGCGCGTCGGGACCTTTGCCTGCGCCTGATTCAATCAGCGTGTCGTATTCGTTATAGAGTTCGGCAGTAGCGACCAGATTACCGTCATCGACATAGCGCACTCGCGCTCTCAAACCCAGTGTCTGGATAACATTGTTTATTCGGACAAACGCTTCCCTGGATGAAATCTCACGCTCTGACATGGTGAGCCTCGTAGGCTTGAATGCCGAAAGATCGACTTTCGGCATTTTCAGGATTGGCTGATCGGGAGGCCGAGTCAGCGGGTCAGTGAGGCGAAGAAGTCCAGTTCCGTCGCTAGGAAACCTTCAAAGTGGCCCGAGCCATAAGGCAAATCATCGAAGGTGTTTATTTCAGAACGTTTTCTACCCATTACATATGACTCCATTGAATATCACGTTGTCGGCATTTTTTTGCGCGCCGAGCTTGCATGTTTTTTTGCAAGCGCAACGAGTAATAACAAGGGAGAGTTGAACCCGCAATCAGACGGCTTCCGATGATTGCGTAGGGCGCTTCTTGAGGAGTAGTAGGATCGAACTTCGTGCTGTTAAACACAGCGGCGTTCTATGCGGAAAATTAGCGCGAATTATGGTTTGCAGGTGTTTAGAACTTGTAGAGGTGTCAATTAGCGTGCAATTAATGACGATGGCATAAGAGGCGATCAAATGCCGTCGTCATTTATCTTGTCATGCGAGCCGAACTGGTTATTCCAGATTAATTACAAAAGTTCCTGTCCCATCGAGAATATTCTTCAAAGTCTCAACAACCTCATCCATATCCACCATATCCGGGTTGAAGCTGATCTCCAGCACATCATCGCCATTCAACGCATCGGCATCCGCCGCAGCAATCTCGATCTTCAGCAGTTTCGAAGTCAGCGTGACCTTCACCCCGTCAAGCGTCGAAGGCTCGCCATCCAGGGTGATCTCCAGCTCATCCTCATCCGGGTAACGGCTCATCAGGAACATCTCGCCCTTGTCGCTGTGGCAGCAGAGCATGGCCATGTTGTCTTCTTCGTCGTCGCACGGGTTGACGATCAGTAGGGCGGTGGTCATTTGCATGGGGGAAATCCTGGGCAGTGGCGGCGGTGAGTCTGTTCGAAGGCGCGATTTTGCCAGTCTCAACCGGTTTGCGCTGCCTGCATCGGTAAAAAGTGGCAAAGCAGGACATTTCTGTCGCCCGGTTCCGAGTAGCGAGAAGGGAAAATCCGACGCCAGCGTAAGGCGATTACCGGATGCGCAAAATCCACCCGAAATTGCGATTTTTCGCTTGTGATCGCCACAGTTTTACCGTTAGTTTCGCCGCTCTTGCGCAATGGAGTGCGTTACGACAA
The DNA here is from genome assembly GCF_004307585.1 of Pseudomonas sp. Sample_20. Lineage (NCBI taxonomy): Bacteria > Pseudomonadati > Pseudomonadota > Gammaproteobacteria > Pseudomonadales > Pseudomonadaceae > Pseudomonas > Pseudomonas sp. Sample_20. The sequence goes on from NZ_RCOA01000110.1 coordinate 4,223, forward strand.
CCCCAAAAAGGGAACTTTGCCATGACCCAATATTTCGATCGCGCCGAAGAAATCCGCCACCTGTCCGATGAACAGATCGAGGAGATCTACAAGCGCTATCTCGAAGGCGAAAAAACCGCCGCGCTGATGGCGGAATTTCAGATCCCTGCAACGGTGCGCAGTCTGCTCAAGGTTTTGCCCCCGGTCATCAGTGCCGACCTCAGCTGTCCTTACTGCAAACTGCCGATGTGGGTGCGCCGACACGCCAGGGGTACTCCGCTTTCGCTGCGCAGTACATTCAAATGCGTACGCTGTGAGCACCAGCAAAGCCTTCCCGGCACCAATACCCGCCACATGACTTGCAGCTGCACAGAATGTTTCAAGGTGCGCCAGCAGCAGCTTGCCGCCCGGGCCACGCGTGATCGCCTGGAATTGGAAGCTCGATATGGCGCGCGATGCCCCGCAGTGCCTTACGCCAATCTGGGGTTTGTGCAGAAGCTGACGTTGCTCGCTTTGCTGGATGATGGTTACGGCGCGACCGTTGAATGGATTGCGCCGTTGAATGCGCCATCCAGAGAAGAGCTGCTCGCCCTGACGTTCGAGGCCCGTGAAGAGCTGCTCAAAGGCCTGCACGAAGCCGGGGTGCTGGCAGTTTCCACCGATTCCGACATCAACGCCTTCGATCGCAGCGAAGGCTGCAATATCCGCGAGTACAGCGCGGTGCGCTGGCTGCCCAGCGTCACGCTCGACGGCGTAACGCGCTGTGCCCGCGAGAATTTGTATCAGGTGCTGTATCAGGAGTTGTCGGGCAGCGTCAAAGCCGCCTGGAAGAGCGAAATCTATTCGCTGGTCTTCAGTCTCGCCCGCGAAGCGTCCATTCAATACATCCGTGTGCTGGCCGCTGAAGTGGATTTTGCCTTCACGGCCGAGGCCCGTGCCGAGGAGGTGGTCGGGCAGTTGCTGCAGGACTTCTCGGTGAGTCAGTTGTATTACTTCGCCCGCTTGGCGGTACGAAACGCCGCGCACTTTTATGCCACCGGCAATTCCAAAGGGCGCAGTCACGCCTCCAACACCATTCCGCGCAACATGCTGAGCACGGCGCAGGACGCGCTCGCGCGCAACTGGCGCAAGAACGCCCATCGCGATGCGCGAGTACCGCAAACGGCCTTGCAGCGCTTGCTCTACGACGTGGTGCTCAAGGACAGCGGCGCCGGATTTTCCAAATCGCCGGGCATGTACTGGCGTGACGAACTGGTCCCGCAGTTCTTTTCCGCCGTGGCGTTCGACAGCGACTTGCTCAGCCATCTGCGCCTGTTTTGCCGCGAATGCGATTCGAGCAACATTGACGCCAGCATGGACAAGCAGATCCTGCAGACGATGTGCTACGACTGCGCCACGGTGAGCAAATTCAGAGCCTTTGAGGAACTGCCGGACTGATTCGCGTCAACCGCTGGCGCTGAACCGGATGCCACGCTCAGGGTCGATAACAGGGCCTTGGGCGTTTTCGTTTCCGGATATGTAACGTCCTCGGCGACCGACCTGGCACGAAAGTCCCGTGAAACCGGGGTTTTGAACCTGCATTTCGGCGCACGCCTGCTAGTGTTGATGCAGGCCAAACCCTGCATTTACGTGCCAATGACCGAATATGTCGCAGCACCGCAAGCAGACACATTGTCGCACCCATTAAGCTGCGCAACGGATGAGCACCCGTAAAGGCATTGTCGGCAGTGCTGGCAGTCGCTTTTGCAGATGCTCATTCATGGAAGGTGAATGTGACCTGAGTGTCCCGTCCAGCTTCACCCACCTGTCTCCCTGTTTCCTCTGCCCGAGAATCAGGAACAGGGCGACACCAGCCCCGAAAGGGGTGTTGCACGCGACGCTTTCCATCAATAACAAGCTTAAGCGGAGTACCACAGATGGCGTTCTTCACCGCAGCCAGCAAAGCCGACTTCCAGCACCAACTGCAAGCGGCACTGGCGCAGCACATCAGTGAACAGGCACTGCCACAAGTGGCGCTGTTCGCTGAACAATTCTTCGGCATCATTTCCCTGGACGAGCTGACTCAACGTCGCCTCTCCGACCTCGCTGGCTGTACTCTCTCTGCGTGGCGCCTGCTTGAGCGCTTCGATCACGCGCAACCGCAAGTGCGTGTCTACAACCCCGATTACGAACGCCACGGCTGGCAGTCGACCCACACCGCGGTCGAAGTGCTGCACCACGACCTGCCATTTCTGGTCGACTCGGTGCGCACCGAGCTGAACCGTCGCGGCTACAGCATTCACACCCTGCAGACCACCGTGCTCAGCGTACGTCGTGGCAGCAAGGGCGAATTGCTGGAAGTCCTGCCAAAAGGCAGCACCGGCGAAGGCGTGCTGCACGAATCGCTGATGTACCTGGAAATCGACCGTTGCGCCAACGCGGCCGAGCTGAATGTGCTGAGCAAAGAGCTTGAGCAGGTGCTCGGTGAAGTGCGCGTAGCCGTCGCTGACTTCGAGCCGATGAAAGCCAAGGTGCAGGACATCCTCACCCAGCTCGATAACAGCGCCTATCCGGTCGATGCCGACGAAAAGAACGAAATCAAGAGCTTCCTGGAATGGCTGGTGGGCAACCACTTCACCTTCCTCGGCTACGAAGAGTTTGTGGTTACCGATCAGGCCGATGGCGGCCACATCGAGTACGACCGGAACTCCTTCCTCGGCCTGACCAAACTGCTGCGCACCGGCCTGACCTACGAAGACCTGCGCATCGAAGACTACGCCGTCTCCTACCTGCGCGAACCGACCCTGCTGTCGTTCGCCAAGGCTGCGCACCCGAGCCGCGTACACCGTCCGGCTTACCCGGATTATGTGTCGATCCGTGAAATCGACGCCGACGGCAAAGTCATCAAGGAACATCGCTTCATGGGCCTGTACACCTCATCGGTGTACGGCGAGAGCGTGCGGGTCATCCCGTTCATCCGCCGCAAGGTCGAAGAAATCGAGCGCCGCTCCGGCTTCCAGTCCAAGGCTCACCTGGGCAAGGAACTGGCGCAGGTCCTCGAAGTGCTGCCGCGTGACGACCTGTTCCAGACCCCGGTCGACGAACTGTTCACCACCGTGATGTCGATCGTGCAGATCCAGGAACGCAACAAGATCCGCGTGTTCCTGCGCAAAGACCCGTACGGTCGCTTCTGCTACTGCCTGGCCTACGTGCCGCGCGACATCTATTCCACCGAAGTGCGCCAGAAGATCCAGCAAGTGCTGATGGAGCGCCTGAAGGCTTCCGATTGCGAATTCTGGACTTTCTTCTCGGAATCCGTGCTGGCCCGCGTGCAGCTGATTCTGCGCGTCGATCCGAAGAACCGCCTCGACATCGACCCGCTGCTGCTGGAAAAAGAAGTGGTCCAGGCCTGCCGCAGCTGGCAGGACGACTACGCCGCACTGACCGTCGAAAGCTTCGGCGAAGCCCACGGCACCAACGTGCTGGCCGACTTCCCGAAAGGCTTCCCGGCCGGCTACCGCGAGCGTTTCGCTGCGCATTCGGCCGTGGTCGACATGCAGCACCTGCTGAGCCTCAACGAAAAAAATCCGCTGGTGATGAGCTTCTATCAGCCGCTCGGTCAGGTCTCCGGCCAGCGCGAGCTGCATTGCAAGCTGTATCACGCCGACACGCCGCTGGCGCTGTCCGACGTCCTGCCGATTCTGGAAAATCTCGGCCTGCGCGTACTGGGTGAATTCCCGTATCGCCTGCGCCACACCAACGGCCGCGAATTCTGGATTCACGATTTCGCTTTCACCGCCGCTGAAGGTCTGGACCTCGACATCCAGCAACTCAACGACACGCTGCAGGACGCGTTCGTGCACATCGTGCGCGGCGATGCCGAAAACGACGCGTTCAACCGTCTGGTGCTGACCGCCGGTCTGCCATGGCGCGACGTAGCACTTCTGCGTGCCTACGCCCGTTACCTGAAGCAGATTCGTCTGGGCTTCGACCTGGGTTACATCGCCAGCACTTTGAACAACCACACCGACATCGCTCGCGAACTGACCCGGTTGTTCAAGACCCGTTTCTACCTGGCGCGCAAGCTCGGCAGCGACGATCTGGAAGACAAGCAACTGCGTCTGGAACAAGCGATTCTGACCGCACTGGACGACGTTCAGGTGCTGAACGAAGACCGCATCCTGCGTCGTTACCTCGACCTGATCAAAGCCACCCTGCGCACCAACTTCTATCAGACTGACGCCAACGGCCAGAACAAGTCGTACTTCAGCTTCAAGTTCAACCCGCATGCGATCCCTGAGCTGCCGAAGCCAGTGCCGAAGTTTGAAATCTTCGTCTACTCGCCACGCGTCGAAGGCGTGCACCTGCGCTTCGGCAACGTTGCTCGTGGTGGCCTGCGCTGGTCCGACCGTGAAGAGGACTTCCGTACCGAAGTGCTCGGCCTGGTAAAAGCCCAGCAAGTGAAAAACTCGGTCATCGTGCCGGTAGGTGCGAAGGGCGGCTTCCTGCCGCGTCGCCTGCCACTGGGCGGCAGCCGTGACGAGATCGCGGCCGAGGGCATCGCCTGCTACCGCATCTTCATTTCCGGTCTGTTGGATATCACCGACAACCTGAAGGACGGCGCACTGGTACCGCCGGTCAATGTCGTGCGTCATGACGACGATGACCCGTACCTGGTGGTTGCGGCGGACAAGGGCACTGCAACCTTCTCCGACATCGCCAACGGCATCGCCATCGACTACGGCTTCTGGCTGGGTGACGCGTTTGCCTCCGGTGGTTCGGCCGGTTACGACCACAAGAAAATGGGCATCACCGCCAAGGGCGCGTGGGTCGGCGTACAGCGCCACTTCCGCGAGCGCGGCATCAATGTCCAGGAAGACAGCATCACCGTGGTTGGCGTCGGCGACATGGCCGGCGACGTGTTCGGTAACGGCCTGTTGATGTCTGACAAGCTGCAACTGGTCGCTGCGTTCAACCACATGCACATCTTCATCGACCCGAATCCGAACCCGGCGACCAGTTTCGTCGAGCGTCAGCGTCTGTTCGACCTGCCGCGTTCGGCCTGGACCGACTACGACACCAGCATCATGTCCGAAGGTGGCGGTATCTTCTCGCGCAGCGCGAAGAGCATCGCGATCTCGCCGCAGATGAAAGAACGCTTCGACATCCAGGCTGACAAGCTGACCCCGACCGAACTGCTCAACGCCTTGCTCAAGGCGCCGGTGGATCTGTTGTGGAACGGCGGTATCGGCACCTACGTCAAGGCCAGCACCGAAAGCCACGCCGATGTCGGCGACAAGGCCAACGATGCGCTGCGCGTCAACGGTAACGAGCTGCGCTGCAAAGTCGTGGGCGAGGGCGGTAACCTCGGCATGACCCAACTGGGTCGTGTGGAATTCGGTCTCAATGGCGGCGGTTCCAACACCGACTTCATCGACAACGCCGGTGGCGTGGACTGCTCCGACCACGAAGTGAACATCAAGATCCTGCTGAACGAAGTGGTTCAGGCCGGTGACATGACCGACAAGCAACGCAACCAGTTGCTGGCGAGCATGACCGACGAAGTCGGCAATCTGGTGCTGGGCAACAACTACAAGCAGACTCAGGCCCTGTCCCTGGCGGCGCGCCGTGCCTACGCGCGCATCGCTGAGTACAAGCGTCTGATGAGCGATCTGGAAGGCCGTGGCAAGCTGGACCGCGCCATCGAGTTCCTGCCGACCGAAGAGCAACTGACCGAGCGCGTCGCTGAGGGCCACGGCCTGACCCGTCCTGAGCTGTCGGTGCTGATTTCCTACAGCAAGATCGACCTCAAGGAACAGCTGCTCGGCTCGCTGGTGCCGGACGACGATTACCTGACCCGCGACATGGAAACGGCGTTCCCGCCGACCCTGGTCAGCAAGTTCTCCGAAGCCATGCGTCGTCACCGTCTGAAGCGCGAGATCGTCAGCACCCAGATCGCCAACGATCTGGTCAACCACATGGGCATCACCTTCGTGCAACGACTCAAAGAGTCGACCGGCATGAGCCCGGCGAACGTGGCTGGCGCTTACGTGATCGTGCGTGACATCTTCCACCTCCCGCACTGGTTCCGTCAGATCGAAGCGTTGGACTATCAGGTTTCCGCTGACGTGCAGCTGGAGCTGATGGACGAGCTGATGCGTCTGGGCCGTCGCGCCACGCGCTGGTTCCTGCGTGCCCGCCGCAACGAGCAGAACGCTGCCCGTGACGTCGCGCACTTCGGTCCGCACCTGAAAGAGCTGGGTCTGAAGCTCGACGAACTGCTCAGCGGCGAAATCCGCGAGAACTGGCAGTCGCGCTATCAGGCGTACGTCGAAGCCGGTGTACCGGAATTGCTGGCGCGTATGGTTGCGGGCACCTCGCACCTGTACACGCTGCTGCCGATCATCGAAGCCGCCGACGTCACCGGGCAGGACCCGGCCGAAGTGGCCAAGGCTTACTTCGCCGTGGGCTCTGCGCTGGACATCACCTGGTACCTGCAACAGATCAGCGCGCTGCCGGTGGAAAACAACTGGCAGGCTCTGGCGCGTGAAGCGTTCCGTGATGATGTCGACTGGCAGCAACGGGCGATCACCATCTCCGTCCTGCAACAGGGCGACGGCTCCCAGGATGTGGAAGCACGCCTGGCGCTGTGGATGGCCCAGCACGAAAGCATGATCGAACGCTGGCGCGCCATGCTGGTGGAAATCCGTGCTGCGAGCGGTACGGACTACGCCATGTACGCGGTGGCCAACCGTGAACTGCTGGATCTGGCGTTGAGCGGGCAAGTAATCGTGCCTGCGGTTGCTGCGAATGCCGAGCTTGAACTGGCGTAAGTAGTGGCTGAGTGAAAAAGCCCCGCTCTCGAAAGAGGCGGGGCTTTTTCTTGTCTGTCATTCAGAGCGTATCGGCGCAGCGGAAGGCGAAGCTACCAACGCCGTCGGCACGGGGCAGGGATGTTCCGGTTACGACAATCTGATTGTTCTGAATAGCAAGACCTCCCGCCATGTCGAGCACGTCGGTCAGATTGATCACCAGCACACCGTCGTCGGCAAAACCGCGATCCGGAGCGCCGTCCGATTTGAACTGGGCAATGACGATTTCGGAATCTTCTTCGCCGTGGGTGCTGGAAAGCAACACGATGCGTACGCCTTCTCGCAGCGTGCCAGCAGTCCATTGGATGCCGAAAGGCGCATCGGAATAAGACGTCAGGACTGGACTCCCTTCATTGAAGTCGCTGGCGTATTTGCCATTTCTGTCGACACAAACCAGGACGCCCCTGTGAACAAGATCCTCCGAGGTGGCGCTACCGATGCCGAGGATGTTGCCATCAGGCATTTCCACCAGTTGGTTGATCTGACTGAGCTTGTCCAGGCGCTCGAACAGGGCAAAACCGTTATCGCCAAAGCTGCTGACAGGCTTACCTGCGGCGTCGAAGAGGGCGATCATTGCGCGGTAGCGGTCTTTACGTGAAACGTAACCTGCGATGGCGAATTTGCCGTCCTGCAGCCGGATCAGTGAGCCAGCCCACGTGGAATTGTCCAGGTATCGAATCGTGATGTAACCCTGTCCTTGGCCAAAGGAAGTGTCCAGAGCCCCGTCGCTATGCAGCCTGATCAAAAGACCGTATTGGTCATTGGGGGAATATTGATGATTGCTCAGGACCATCAGTTTTCCGTCGGCCAGTTCAATGGCATGGCCACTGTAATCGGATGCCGTAGTGCGTTTTTGCTCCGGTGCTACCTCGGACGACACGAGGGCGGGCAACGGAATCTGGCTAACGATGACCACGCCGTTGTCGCCAAATCCGCTCTCGGGCGTTCCGTCATTGCGAAACATTGCCAAGCAGCGCTGTGGTAGTGCGTATTCGTGTAGGACAAAGGCACCCTGAAGCAACAGATTGTTGTTCTTGAGGATGCTGATGCTGCCACCCGTGGATTTATAGCCCTGCGCGAAAACCCCGGTCGCCACGCCATCCCGGGCAAACGAAGCGTCCTGTGTGCCATCAGGCTTCAACCGCACAATGGCGAACTTGTTGCCCGCACTGGCGGCGATCAGCAGCTTGCCGTCCGCCGCGACGGTAACTGCGTTGGCGAAGCCGTTTTCCTGATCGGGATATTCAAACCAGGTGAGGCCATTTTTGTCGGGGCCGAAAGTGGGGTCCAGGTTATGCACGGCGGTGTCTTTGACTTCAGTCATGGTCAGCTCCTCGAATACGCTGTTTTTGCGTAAAGCGATCAGTCGATAGAGACCGGCAAATCAACGCAGTGCTGGTATTTGGGAAGCTTTCGGTCGCGCTGTCCACTGTCAGACCTGACAGTGGACAGCGGGGGATGATTGTGGATTTGGCAGCAGGATGGCCAGTCTTGGCGGGCTTTAATGTCAGAGGTTTTTGTGGTGTCTGGTCTGGCGCCTTCGCGAGCAGGCTCGCTCCCACAGGGATTCGCATTCCAAATGTGGGAGCGAGCCTGCTCGCGAAGAGGCACTTACATTCAATACAACTTTTGAGCTGGTTTACCCTCAAGCATCGACACTTTCTCCCCCGGCCGCACAACCAGATTACTCAGCGAGCGGTCAAACTCGCGCAACGCCGCCAGTTGCAATTCCTCCTGCTGATTGATATCCGCGACGATTTCTTCCGAGCGTTTGAAGTCCGCCCACACCGGCGTCAGTTCCCGCGCCTGCGAGCCCTTCGCTGTGCCGATGTAGTTCAATTGCGCATCGTAAAAATCGGCACTGACATCCGCGCGGATATCCGAGCTGCGCGAGGTGATCAGTTGGCTATGGGTATCGACGATCGCCACCACATCCGGCCTGGCCGCGCGCAGGCTTTGCATGTCTGGGTACACCGTCACCGAGCCGAACTGGCGTTGCAGCGAAGCGTTGACCCACTCCACCGCGCGATCCGGGCTGGAGCTGGCGACGTAGGCATCGTGGATCGGCTGCACCAGCAGGCTCTGACCAAAACCGGTGCCGGCCTTGGCCTGATACTCGCGCAAGTATTGGCGATTGGCCTGGGTGCCGGGGCTGTAAATCACCCCCAGCGAGACGCCGGGGCCGCTGTTGACCTGAGTAGCACTGCTGCGACCGGTCGGGTGCGGCAGCAGCGTGTCGAGGGATGACACGGCTTGCGGGGCAGTGGGAACAGAGCAGGCAGAGAGCATCAAAATGGAGATCGCCAGCAGGGCGTGAAGCGCAGGTTTCATGGTGTTTCTCCCGTGAAACAAGGTCTGTCGATGAGTGTGCACGGGCCGATGGTTCGGCGGATATTCAGGTTAAACCTGCCGGCCTGACCGTTGCCTGAATAACCTGTGCGGGGTTAGTTTTATTGGCTTTAAGCGTTTGCAGGTAATGCCCCAAGGCAATAAAAAAGGCGCAAATGCTCGATTCGCGCCTTTCGTTTATGGCTGGCCGTTCAGCCATCAGTTTTCCAGCGGGATCAGCACCTGCTCATCCGGGGCCAGGACCATGAACACCAGCAACTTGGCAGGCTTGGTCGAGCTGGCGTTTTTCGACACCAAATGCTCGGAACCGGCCGGCTCGTACCAGAACTGGCCCTTCTTGTAAGTGATCGCTTTTTCGCCCTTGACCTGTGAAATCACCTCGCCGTCGAGCACGTAAGCCATCGCAGTGCCTTCGTGCTTATGGGCGATCGAGGATTGCCCGGGCTTGTAGTCGACTTCGATCATCATGGCTTTCTTGCCGGGGACGTTTTTCAGCAGTTGGTCCTGCAGGACGGTGATTTTCTCGGATGGGTCGTGAGCCATTGCTGAAGCGGAGAGGGTGAAGGCGAGGGCGGCAGCGACGAGGTGCAGGGCTTTCATGGCGGGTTACCTGTGATGGTGGGGGTGTGCTCACAGTAGGCCGCAATGTGGCCGGTTCAAACGGCCAATATTCGCGAAGATCAGGTGACCAATTGGTCTCGCAAGGATTTCGGTGTGGCGCAAATCGCCTTCGCGAGCAAGCTCGCTCCCACAGGTTCTGCGGTTGCTCACCCGTCTTGTGAACAACAAATAACCCTGTGGGAGCGAGCTTGCTCGCGAAGAGGCCGGTTCAGACGATGGGAAAGCTGTTGAAATCGACGCTATTGGCCAGGCGGCTATCGATCAGGTCGATAAACCCCTGTGCCTCCGGCCGGTTGAAATGCGCCTGCATCGCCGCTTCCGACTGCCAGCGCGCGCTGACCGTCCAGCGGTGGCTGTCTTCCGGGCAGCGGTCGACCAGGTAGGAATCGCAGCCCGGAGTTTCGCGCAGGGTGTCGACGATCTTCTGCAATTGCTTGCCAAGCTCTTCCGAGCGGCCCGCAACCGCCTTGACCTCAACCGTGTTGATCACTTCGTTGGACATTGCTCACACTCCTGAATCAGGCCGGACGAATCCTGCTCACTGAGGGATAACGCCTGTGCAGAATAGGCCTGCCGCCGTGAATCACCAATAACCAATCGGCGGTAAAAGCCTTATACCAACGGCTCATGACAGCTGTTCGAGGATGTCGCGCAGGCGATCGAGGGCGATGTCGATGTCGAGGGTTTCGATGGCGCCGAAGCCGAAATACAGGCCTTCTTGCGCCGGCTGCTGGTAGTAGAAACCACTGATCGCATACAGGCCGACCTCGACCTTTTTTGCCAACTCGATGACCAACGGCAAATCGATCGGCACCTTGCAGAACACCGCCATGTGAAACCCGGCACTGGCCGGCACGGCTTGCAGCCACGTTGCAAGGTCGGTGGCCATGCGCTCTAGGATGCGTTCGCGACGTTGCGCGTAGATCGTGTGGCAGCGGCGGATGTGCTTGAGCAGGCAACCCTCGGCGATGAACTTGGCCAGCGCCCACTGCGGCAGGGTCGAGGCGTGCAGATCGGTCAGCTGTTTGGCGCGTATCACTGCCTCGATGATCGACGGCGGCAGGATCGCGTAGCCCAGGCGCAACTCCGGCAGCAAGGTTTTCGAGAAGGTGCCGACGTAGGCGACGATACCGCGCTGATCGAGGTTGTACAGCGAATCGGTGGGCCGGCCCTCGTAGCGAAATTCACTGTCGTAATCGTCTTCGATGATGATCGCGCCCAGTTCATGGGCACGGGCGAGCAGGGCCTCGCGGCGCGCCTGACTCATCGCCATGCCCAGCGGGAACTGGTGCGACGGCGTCACATAAATCAGCCGCGCGCCATCGGGAATGTGCTCGACCTGAATACCCTCGGCATCCACCGGCACGCCGACCACTTCGGCGCCGTGTGTGCCGAACAGCAAGCGCGCGGGTGGATAGCCCGGATCTTCCATCGCCACCAGATCGCCCGGGCGGGTCAGTACCCGGGCAATCAGGTCCAGCGCCTGCTGTGCGCCGTTGCACACCACGATGTCCTCGTCCTGACAGTTGATGCCGCGAGAAAACGCGATGTGCCGGGCGATCGCATTGCGCAGCGCCGGCAAGCCTTCGGCGACGCTGTAGAAACCTTTCGACTGCGCCATCTGCCGCATCGCATGGGCGACGCAGCGGCGCCAGTCGTCGTGCGGGAACTGGCCTTTGCTGGTGGCGCCACCGATGAAGTCGTAGCGCAGCGAACCTTCCAGCGTCGGGTGACGCAGGAACACCGGCAGATTGCGCCAGCTCTCGATCACCTCGGCACTGGCCAGCTCGGTGTGGCTCTGCTTGCGCTGCACCTGCGCCGGGCGGGCGTTGACGTAGGTGCCTTTGCCGATCACGCCGGTGAGGAAGTTTTCGTAGGTCAACTGCGCATAAGTGTCGGAAATGGTCTTGCGCGAAATGCCCAATTGCTCGGCCAGCAAGCGACTCGGCGGCAACTGCGTACCCGCCGCCAACCGCCCGGATTCAATCGCCCCGCGCAACTGCTGATACAACTGACCGGCAAGATCCTTGCGGCCGTTGATCACGACATGAAGTTCCATACCGACGAGGCTCCCGGGTGTTGAGTGAAGTGTCGGTCAGATTAGCGTTGTTGGGCTTTTGGCAGTAGTTGCGTGGAGTAAAAACCGCAAATTGGCGCAAGTCCCTGTGGGAGCGAGCTTGCTCGCGAAAGCGGTGGGTCAGTTACCTGATCGTTCCCACGCTCAGCGTGGTAACGCCTCCCGTGACGCTCTGCGTCACAGTGGACGCGGAGCGTCCATGGCTGCATTCCCACGCAGAGCGTGGGAACGATCAGCGCGTAAAGGTAGGGGGGCAGTGGTGTAGCCGAAATTCGTGGAATTGGGGCTGTAACACAGCCCGCACAACCCTTACCGTGAACTCATCATTCCGCCTGCCGAGAGCCGCGCCATGTCCCTGCGTCTGGATTACTACAACGCGTCGCCCAAGGCGATGAAAGCGATGCTTGCCATGGAGGCGCTGACCAGCGATCTGAGTATCGAAGCGCCGCTGCTGCAATTGATCCGGATCCGCGCCTCGCAACTCAACGGCTGCGCTTTCTGCACCGACATGCACTCGGTGGACGCGCGGCGAGCCGGGGAGAGTGATCGGCGTCTTTACGCGATCGCGGTGTGGCGCGACAGCAACTTCTTCAACCCCCGCGAACGGGCGGCTCTGGCCTGGGCCGAGGCGGTAACGCTGTTGGCCGAAAGCCACGTGCCGGATGACGTCTACCAGGGGGCGCGCGAGCAATTCGATGAAGGCGAACTGGTAGACCTGACGGTTGCGGTCAGCACGATCAATAGCTGGAATCGCTTGGCCGTCAGCTTCCGCCAGACCCCGAGTGACTGAGTTGCGTCGTAAAAACAAAAACGAGAGAAAGAAGAGGTACACGCCGATCGTTCCCACGCTCCGCGTGGGAATGCCTCAAGGGACGCTCCGCGTTCCAATGGGACGCAGAGCGTCCCGGGCTGCATTCCCACGCAGGAGCGTGGGAACGATCAGTCCTTCACTGCGGCGGTCGCTGCGGTTTCACCGAGGTGCCAAACGTATTCCCCATCCGCGTACTGGTCGCCGCCGGGGTCGCCAGCCCGACCTGATTCGGCGCGCGCTTGTGCACCGGCACATTCAACGCTTCCATGTTCTTCTGCGCTGCCGCCGCGCCGTCGGGATTGTTGCCCATCTGCTGGCTGAGGCAATCGTAATTCGGCGCCTTGTAACCGCCGACCGTGACCTCGACACAACCCAGCGGCTCCTCCGCCTGCGCCGCGCCCACCGTGATCAGCAAGACCCACATCCACCGCGTTTTCATGTCTGCCTCCTGGCCCGCCCGAATGGGCCGCTCTGGGTTTGAGTCTAGTGCAAGCGCGGGGCAAACCCGTGATGGTTTTTTTGCACCGCCCGTCATACCAGAGTCATAAATGCCCCGCAGGATAGCGATTTTCAGGGGTGCGCCAGTCGTGCAGCGAGGCAGTTCGCGGATCAGTCTTCAGCGCTCGGCGACGCTTGTGCGCCGCGCGGGTCTGGGCTGGCTGCTCGGTCTGCTGACCTGCGCGGCCAATGCTGATCCGGCAGCGGCGGACATGCGCATGACCTTGCACATCCCGGCGCAGGAGCTGGCCCGGGCGTTGGATCAATACAGCCGCGCCACGGGCGTTGCCGTGCTGGTCGATAGCCAGTTGAGCCGGGGCCGTCGCTCCCTCGCCGTGGATGGCGAATTCACCGCCGCCGATGCCTTGCGCCATCTGCTCGGCGGCACCGGGTTGATGGCGCGTTACGCCCGCGCCGACGCGTTCACCCTGCAAGCGGCGCAGGTGGAAGATCTGCCAGTGCCGACGGACAAACCCACGCCGGCCGCTGTCGCGGTCAACCGCAGTTACGCGACGGCGGTGCAAGCGGCGATCGAGCGCAAGTTGTGTCGTTCGCCGCTGACCCGGCCGGGCAGTTATCGCGCGGTGTTGCAGGTGTGGGTCGGGCGCGACGGCGTGGTGCAGCACAACCGGTTGGTCACTTCGACCGGCGATGTACGGCGCGATAACGCGCTGGTGGAAAGTTTTCGCAACCTCACAATCGATCGGCCGACGCCCAGCGCCTTGCGCCAGCCGGTCACGTTGCTGTTGTTACCGGAGTCGTCAGGGAAACGCATGGAATGCACGAGATGGGAAGGAGTTTCCGGGGGATGAAAGACGCCGGACAAAGCGTGATGGGCCAGCTGTTCCTCAGCTCCTACGAGGATTTTCGCGTGCGCCTGCGCCGCCGCCTCGGTTCCGAGGACCTGGCCAATGACGTGCTGCACGAAACCTGGCTGCGGGTCGATCGCATGGAGACCCCGCCAAACCTGCTCAAGCCCAACGCCTACCTGTATCGCATGGCCCTGAACATCGCCGCCGACCGCCGTCAGGCCGATGCGCGCCTGCTCACCGGCACCGAAGTCGAGGAACTGCTGCAACTGGGCGACGAAGCCCTCGACCCGGCGCGGGTGGTCGGCGGGCAAAAGGAAATGCAGGCCCTGCTCAGCGCCTTGTACGAACTGCCCGCACGGCGTCGACGGATCTTCATCGCCGCGCGGCTGGAGGAGGCGCCACACCTGGAAATCTCCCAGCGTTTCGGCATCTCCACGCGCATGGTCGAGAAGGAAATCAAAGCCGCGCTGAGCTTCTGCGCAGCGAAACTGGAAAGAAAAGTGTTTCAGCGGTTCGGTCGCGGGGCCGGAAAACCGTCTAGCGAATAGTGACCCGATTAATCCGTTGAGAATTTGCGCGTTTGAACATCTTTCGACTGAAACCCGCCGAGCCCTCGGCCACTGAGTCTCTGCACAGCGAAGCCCTCGACTGGCTGATCCTGCTGACCTCGGGCCGCGCCACCGTCGCCGACGCACGCGCCCTGCGCGAATGGTGCGCGCAGAGTGGCGAACACGCCCGGGCGTTCGAAGAAACCAAGCGGCTATGGCATCACCTGCAACCGGCCGCCGAAGCCGTGCAGGGCCGACGCAGCTTCGGTCGACGGGCATTTCTCGGCGGCGCGATTGCCGCATCCGCCGCATTCCTGCTGGTGCGCGGCACGATTCCCGGTGGCTTCGAAGGACTAGGCGCCGACTACATCACCGAAGTTGGCCAGCAGCGCCTGGTCGAACCGGCGCAAGGCGTCAGCCTCGAACTCAACACCCAAACCCGCATCAACCAGCGCAGCGTCGAAAACGGCGTGCAGGGCTTCGAACTGGTCAGCGGCGAAGTTGAAGTGCAGACCGCACGCCTGCCACTGGCGATGCAGGCCGGAGCAGGGTGGTTACGCGCCAGTCAGGCCCGCTTCAACCTGCGTAACACCGACCAGCAAGTCTGCGTGACCTGCCTCGACGGCGCGGTCGACGTCGCCATCGACGGCCGCAACCTGCGCCTGGAAGCGGGCCAGCAAGTCACCTACGACGCACGGCAAATCGGCAACGTACAAACCGTCGACACCGCCGCCGTGATGAACTGGCGCCAGCAAGTGCTGGTGTTCAACGGCGCGACCCTCAGCCAGATGATCGACGAAATCAACCGCTACCGCCCCGGCATGCTCCTGCTGCTCAACCGCGAACTCGGCCAACGCCGCGTCCAGGCCCGCTTCAACCTCGACCAACTCGCCGGCGTCGCATTGCTGATCCGCGATGCCTACGGCGTCAAATGCACCGAACTGCCGGGCGGCGTCGTCGTCCTCAGCTAACCAAAGCCCAGCGCAATCCAAATGTAGGAGCTGCCGAAGGCTGCGATCTTTTGATCTTGCTTTTGCTTTCTGTGGGAGCTGGCTTGCCAGCGATGACGGTCTAACAGCCAACCAACCTGCAACTGACTGCCCCCAATTCAATTGTGGGAGCGAGCCTGCTCGCGAAAGCGGTCTCCCAGCCGACCAATATCTTCCGGTCGCACTCGAACCCTGTGGGAGCTGGCTTGCCAGCGATAACGGCCTAACAGCCACCCAACCTGCAACTGACCGCCCCAACCCAATTGTGGGAGCGAGCTTGCTCGCGAAAGCGGTCTACCAGTGGCAACAACATTGACTGACCAACCGCGTTCGCGAGCAGGCTCGCTCCCACATTTGCTTGGTGACTGCCAAATTATTGCAACAACCCAATCACCTGCCGATAACGCTCAACCCCCTGCGCCGTCTGCCGACTCAAACTAATCTCCAACCCCAACGGATCCTCCCGCCGATTCCCGCTCAACTGCCGCCATCCTTTATCCACCTCCCAAACCCGCACCTGCACATCACTCACCTCACTCAACACAGCGACCCCATTAACAGGCGCCGGCAACGGATAGCGACTGCTCGCCTCAGCCACCGCCCGATACAACGTATGCCCCTTGACCCACCACCGCACCCGTTGCAAAGCCCCCGGCTGATCCGCCGCGCTACGAATAATATCCAGCCGAAACCCCTTGCTATCACTACTGCGCACCGTCACCGCCGGCGGCGCAGTCGGCGCCTCATCCTCAGCCCCGACCTTGCGCGGCTCGCTCAACTCCACCCCCGCGCGCATGTCCACATCCCGCTGCAACTGATTCAACACCCGCAACAACCCATCGCTCTGCTCACTGCTCACCTGCAAATGACTGTCCGCCCGCGTCACGCTGTCCAGCCCGCGCCAGGCAATCAGACTCACCACAGCCATCAGCAAAATCGCGACCATCACCTCAATCAGAGTGAACCCTTGCTGAGTCTTCATTGAATACTGATCCGCCCACTGCCATCGCGCAGCACACTCAGCCGATTGGCCCCATCAGACAAAATCAGCCGCAACGGCGGATTGATCCACTCGGCATTCAGCACCACCGTCTGCCGGGGCTCCACACGCACCTCCACCTTCGGGCTCTGCCACGCACGCGGGCGCAACTGCGCATCCTCCTTGAACGACTCAAACCCCACGCCATCATCCCCACGCCGCCCAAAACGAAACCCCTTGGCATCCGTCACCCACACAATCGGTCGCCCATCAGCGCGAGCCTCGGCCTGCGCCACCTGCAACAACTGCGCAACCCGCTCGGCATCCTTGCGCAACAACTGCAACGGATCAGGCCTGATACTCAAACTGATCGCCGCACTGGCAATCCCGATGATCACCAGCACCACCATCAACTCGATCAACGTAAAACCCTGCTGCCTGCTCATCACCCACGCGCTCCTTGGCGTCCCACCCCATCGTGCCCGGCGAACATGTAAGGCATGTGAAATAAAACGGAGAGAATTGCCGCGTAGGCTGGCAACAGGGACAACAAGGAGCGACAACCCATGAAATTCACCGCACGCATTACCCCAGCGCAAACCGTCCAGGCCCTGGCACTGCTCGCCGCCCTGGTTGGCGTCGCGACATGGTCATCGCTGATGCTGACCTCCGCGGAGTCCCACACACCCGCAGCCGCCCCGCAAGTGCTCGCGGCGAGGAGCGATAGCCCGGCGTTGCAGTGGTTCTCCAATGAGACCGCGCCGGTGGACATCAAGGTGAGTGGGGTGATCGCGGGCGGGAGCGGGACGGTGGCGATATTGAGTTTGAACGATGGCGCGCCGAGGAGTTTTTTGGTGGGGGAGAA
>NZ_RCOA01000029.1:0-2117 GCF_004307585.1 Pseudomonas sp. Sample_20
ATACTCACCCAAAGGCGTTTAGGGGCTAGGCATGAACCATAGAATCTCCCACAGGGGCTTTGTGGTGTGCAATGGATTTTTCACAGGCCTTCGACAGCCGCCTCATGAATCCCCTTCTAGACTTTCCTTATGAGCCGAGTATCGGCGCGGGAGAGTGCGATGTGGCGGTGCGTGGGGTTGTTGGGTGTTGTATTGGCGCTGGGCGGTTGCCAGACCACCCATGAAGACTTGATCGCCAAGGGTTATCCACCGGCCTTCGCCGACGGTTTCGATGACGGTTGCGTCAGCGGCCGGCAAGCGGCAGGTTCGATCAGCGGCGAGTTTCGCAAGAACGTGCCGCGCTATCTCAAGGACCAGCAATACGCCGACGGCTGGGTCGACGGCTTCCGCCAATGTCAGGCGATGCTCGAAAACAAGGATCGCGAGCAATATCGCAACGAGCATTGGGACGAACGCGAACGCGCCTGGCAGCAGCAGAAGGACCAGGACGTCGGGCGGGCCTATCGCTCGCAATAGGTCGCTTGCAGACATCCAGTGAAACCAAATGCCGGCAATCATGGCCCAAATCCTTTAACAGGAGGACTTCATGAGTCGCGCATTCGTCAACGAAGACAACGCCGCCGCGCAGGCCGATCAGCCGGTCGAACGTCAGGTCAGCACGCAGCCCAACTACGTCACCCCACAAGGGCTGGCGCAGTTGCAGGCGAAAGTCATCGAGTTGCAGAGCCTGCACGCCGAGCAAACGGCCAAGGGCGAGCAGGCCGACAAACAACGTCTCGCCGATCTGCAACGGGATCTGCGTTATTTCACTCAACGCCTGAGCAGCGCCCAAGTCGCAGTCGCTGCGACCTCCACCGACAAGGTCCAAATCGGTAGCTGGGTGACCTTCGCCGATGAACACGACACTGAACACCGCGTGCAACTGGTCGGCGAGGATCAGGCCGACGCCAGTCAGGGCCTGATCAACTGGGCCTCACCGCTGGGCCGGGCTTTGCTTGGCGCCCGGCTCAACGATGAAGTGCTATGGCAGCGGCCTGCCGGCGACCAACTGATCGAAGTGATCCGCATCGAACCGGCTTAAACCACGCCTTGCGCCAACATCGCATCGGCGACTTTGACGAAGCCGGCAATGTTCGCGCCTTTGACGTAATTGATCTGACCGTTGTCTTCGCCGTAATGCACGCAGGCGTGGTGGATCGACTGCATGATCGCGTGCAGCTTGCTGTCCACCTCGCCCGCCGTCCACAGCAGGCGCATGGCGTTCTGCGACATCTCCAGACCGCTGACGGCCACACCGCCGGCATTCGACGCCTTGCCCGGTGCGAACAGAATGCCGGCCTCGATAAAGATATCCACAGCCGCCAGCGTGGTCGGCATGTTCGCGCCTTCAGCCACACAGACGCAGCCATTGCGCAGTAGAGTGCGCGCGGCTTCGGCGTCGAGTTCGTTCTGCGTCGCGCAGGGCAGCGCGATATCGCACGGCAGCGACCACGGATGTTGGCCGGCGCGGAATTCCAGACCATGGGCGCTCGCCAGTTCGCTGATGCGCCCGCGTTTGATGTTCTTCAGCTCCAGCAGCGCCAGCCACTGTGCTTCGCTCAAGCCTGCTTCGCAGTACAGCGTGCCTTCGGAGTCGGACAGGGAAATCACTTTGCCGCCGAGATCCATGACTTTGCGCGCCGCGTACTGAGCAACGTTGCCGGAACCGGAAATCGCCACGCGCTTGCCTTCCACGCTCTGCCCGCGGCGTTTGAGCATTTCTTCGGCGAAGTACACGCAGCCGAAACCGGTGGCTTCCGGGCGAATCAAGCTGCCGCCGTAGGTCATGCCCTTGCCGGTGAGGACGCTGGTGAACTGGTTGCTCAGGCGCTTGTACTGGCCAAAGAGGAAACCGATCTCCCGCGCACCGACACCGATATCACCGGCCGGCACGTCAACGTCGGCGCCGATGTGGCGATACAACTCGCTCATGAACGCCTGGCAGAAGCGCATGACTTCAGCATCGCTCTTGCCCTTCGGATCGAAGTCCGAACCGCCCTTGCCACCGCCCATGGGCAGGGAGGTCAGCGAGTTCTTGAAGGTCTGCTCGAAGGCGAGGAATTTCAGCACGCCGAGGT
>NZ_RCOA01000087.1:0-21385 GCF_004307585.1 Pseudomonas sp. Sample_20
TGGCCATCCTGCGCCTGATCGAAGAAGAAGCCCTGAAAGACCGCACCGCCGAAGTTCGCGCGCAAGTGCCGATCCCGGTCGCCGCGTTCCTGCTCAACGAAAAACGCAACTCGATCACCAAGATCGAACTGCGCACCCGTGCCCGCATCGTCATTCTGCCGAACGATCACCTTGAGACGCCGCACTTTGAAGTTCAGCGCCTGCGTGACGACAGCCCGGAAGCCGCGACCAACCAGTCCAGCTACGAAATCGCTGCGGCCGCTGCCGAAGTCGAAGAAGTCCAGCCAGCCGCTGCGACCCGCACTCTGGTTCGCCAGGAAGCTGCGGTGAAAACTGCGCCGGCCCGTGCCAATGCACCGGTGCCGACTGAAGTTGCCCCTGCCGCACCTGCTCCGGCACCCGCTGCCGCGCCTGAGCCAAGCCTGTTCAAGGGTCTGGTGAAGTCGCTGGTCAGCCTGTTCGCCACCAAGGAAGAGCCAGCCGCACCGGTCGCGGTTGCGAAACCGGCTGCCACCGAGCGTCCTGCCCGCAACGAAGAGCGCCGCAACGGTCGTCAGCAGAGCCGCAACCGCAACGGTCGCCGCGATGAAGAACGCAAGCCGCGCGAAGAACGTGCTCCACGTGAAGAGCGTGCACCACGCGAGCCGCGCGAAGAGCGTCAGCCACGTGAAGCCCGTGAGCCGCGTGAAACCCGCAGCGAAGCGCCGGTAGCACGCGAAGAGCGCGCACCACGTGCCCCGCGTGAAGAACGTGCACCGCGCGCCCCGCGTGAAGATCGCAAGCCGCGTGGCGAGCGTGAAGAACGCGTGCGTGAACTGCGCGAGCCACTGGACGCCGCGCCAGCCGCAGCCGTTGCTGCCGTGACCGCTGAAGAGCGTCCGGCCCGTCAGCCACGCGAAGAACGCGCTCCGCGTCCGCCGCGTGAAGAGCGTCAACCGCGCGCCGAGCAGGCCGCTGCTGCCGTCGCTGAAGAAGAAGTGAACAGCAACAACGAAGAGCAACTGCCGGAAGACGGTCAGGACAACGCCGAAGGCGATCGTCCACGTCGTCGCTCCCGTGGCCAGCGTCGTCGCAGCAACCGTCGCGAGCGTCAACGTGATGCCAACGGCAACGTGATCGAAGGTTCGGAAGAATCCGAGTCCGCTGAAAACGCTGGCGAGCCAAGCACTGCCGATCTGGCCGCTGGCCTGGCGGTCACTGCCGCCGTTGCCAGCAGCACCATCAGCGCTCCGGCAGAAGTCGAAGCTCACGAGCAGGCTGAACGCGCCACTGCCGCCACACTGGAAACCGCTCCAGTCGAAGCGCCGGTTGTCGAAGCCACCACTCCAGTGGAAGTGACTGCTGCGCCGGAAATCGAAGTCGCTCCGGTCCGCGAAGCTCAGCCTCAGGTTGAAGCAACTGCCGAACCAGAAGCTGTCGTCGAAGCACCAGCGGCCGTCACTGAGCCAGCGGTAGAAACCGTCAGCGAAAACGTGACCAAAACCGTGCGTGAAGTTCGCGAAGAGCAGACTGCGTTCAACTGGGTTGCCGAGCCAGCCGTCACCGAAGCCCCAGCGCCAGTCGCTGAAGCCGAAGTGCCGCAAGCCATGGTTTCCGAGCCAGTAGTTGCAGCAGCAGAGCCGGCGCCGACACCAGTAGTTGAAGCTCCGGTTGCCGAAGCTCAGGTTGAAGAAGCACCAGCCTCAGTCGAAGCGCCAGCGCCAGTGGTTGAAGCGCCGGCTCCGGTCAGCGCCCTGACGCCGAACGGCCGCGCGCCAAACGACCCGCGTGAAGTGCGTCGTCGCAAGCGTGAAGCCGAGCGTCTGCAGAAGGAAGCCGAACTGGCTGCCGCTGCAGCGCAAGTGGCTGCCGAACCAGCCGCTGCGGCTGAAGTGATCGAGGCAGCCCCTGCCCCGGTCGCGGAAGAAGCATCGGTTGGAGCGGTGATCGCTGAAGCACCACGCTCCGTTCAGGACGCGGTTGAACAGCGCGAAGAAGCCCAGGAAAAAGAGCACGAGCCTAAACCACTCGTGTAATTCCTGAAGCCAATAAAAAGCCCCGCCCGGTGAAAGCCTGGCGGGGCTTTTTATTGCCTGAAATACCGGCATCATCCACAACCTTTGTGGGAGCGAGCCTGCTCGCGAAGGCGGTGGGTCAGACAATATTCATGTAACTGAACCACCGCATTCGCGAGCAGGCTCGCTCCCACAAGGGATACAACACGGCTCAGGGCCGAGGAAATACCAGAGATTCAGGCACATCGATATCCCACAACACCCCCGGATCATCCACCGCCACTTCCACCACCCTACCCTGCGCAAACAACGGCCGTGCGCCACGATCGCCGGTCAGCGCCTGCAATTGCGCGCCAAACGAACGACCAAACCCCACCGGATGACCAAACTCGCCACCCAGCACCGGCACGCTCACCGCGTCATCAGCCATCGCCGCGAGCACTCGCTCGATACTCGAAGGCAAGATAAACGGCATATCGCCGAGCACAATCAACCAGCCATCCGCCTCCGGGCAAGCGGCAACACCTGCGGCAATGCTGTCGCCCATGCCGGTCGATTCGATCGACACCACGTCGCAGCCATAAGCCTGGGCCATGCGCATCGCCTGCGGTCGAGCCTCGGTGGTGACCAGCACGCGCTTGTCGAGACTGGCCGGCAGGTTCACCAGCACCTGCTCGATGACCGAGCGCACGGCGCCGTCACGCCCGGTGCAGTCAGCGAGCAATTTGTCTTTGTCGCTGCCGGCGATCTGGCGAAAGCGTTTGCCCTCGCCCGCCGCCAGCACAATCAATGCGATGGATTGGCTCATGCACCCTCCAGCGGTTTTTTCTGTTTCAGCTCCACACCGTTCTTTATCGCGACAATTTCCGCCAGCAAGGACAAGGCGATCTCTGCCGGCGAATGACTACCGATGTGCAGGCCGATCGGCCCGTGCAAGCGATCAATCGACGCTTGCGACAAGCCTAGCTGAGCCAGATTTTCCCGGCGCTTCTGGCTGTTGACCCGCGAACCGAGCGCGCCGACGTAGAACGCCGGCGAGTCGAGCGCGGTGAGCAAAGCCATGTCGTCCAAGCGTGGATCGTGAGTCAAGGCGACAATCGCCGTGCGCTCGTCGGTCTGGATGTTCAACACCGCCTCGTCCGGCATGCCGGGGACGAAACGGCCATGCTGCTCTTCCCAGCCGTAAACGAACTCGGTGCGCGGATCGCAGATCAGCACTTCGAAATCCAGCAGCCGCGCCATGTCGGCGACGTAGCGCGACAACTGCCCGGCACCGATCAGCAACAAGCGCCAGCGCGGGCCGTAAATCGCTCGCAGAGTCTTGCCGTCGAACACCAGCGAATCGGACTTGCTCGCCGGAGCCAGCCGCACCTCGCCGGTTTCGATGTTCAGTTCCCGGGCAACGATTTCATGGTTTTCGCAACGCTGCAGCAACTCGGCGACCCACGCCGGGTCACCGACGCGCTCTTCGGTCAGGCGCAGAGTACCGCCGCAAGGCAGGCCGAAACGCGCGGCCTCCTCGCGGGTCACGCCGTAGGTAATCATCTGCACTGGCGGACCATCGGTGGCAATGCGGCCGTCGTGCAGCCGCGCGATCAGGTCATCTTCGACACAGCCACCTGACACCGAACCGATCACCACGCCGTCCTCGCGCAAGGCGAGCATGGCGCCGGGCGAGCGCGGCGCGGTGCCCCACGTCTGCACCACGCTGAACAGCACCACCCGCTGTCCGGCGCGGCGCCACTCGAGGACGCTGCGCAGGACGTTGAGATCGACGCTGTCCATTACGCTTGCGCCTTCTGCCAGCCCTGCAACTGATACCGCACCGGCAGATTGCGGATGCGCTTGCCGGTCGCGGCGAAGATCGCATTGCACAGCGCCGGGGCAATCGGCGGCACGCCCGGCTCACCAACGCCACCCAACGGCACGTCACCCGGCGGCGTCACCAGATGCACCGCGACTTCCTTGGGCGCCAGCGACATGCGCGCGACCTCGTACATATGGAAGTTGTCCTGCTGGACCTTGCCTTCCTTGAAGCTGATCTCACCGAGCACAGCGTTGCCCAGGCCCATGACGCATGCACCTTCGAACTGCGAACGGATGCGCTCAGGGTTGATCTGCGGCCCGCAGTCCACGGCGATGTCGGCCTTGTGCACGATCAGTGAACCATCATCCTTGACCTCGACTTCGATCACCGCCGCGACATAGGTGACGAAGCTGTAATGCACTGCCAGACCGAGGCCGCGGCCCTTGGGCATTTTGCGCCCCCAACCGGCGGCCTTGGCGGCAGTTTCCAGCACCGTGCGCATGCGCCCGGTGTCGATCGGGTAACGCTCGGGCGATTCGCCGTAGTTCCACTCTTCGCTCAAGGTGCGAGGATCGATCTGCCGGTCCGGGCCGAGCAATTTGATCTGGTACTTGAGCGGATCTTCCCCGGCCTTGTGCGCCAGTTCATCGACGAAACTCTGAATCGCGAAGCCGTGGGGAATGTTCGACACCGAGCGGTACCAGCCGACGCGGGTGTGTACCTTGGCTTCGGGGTTTTCCAGGCGCACGTTGGGAATCGCATAGGCCATGTTGGTAAAGCCCATGCCCAGCTCGAACGCCGCCTCATGGTTCATGTCCGGCGCAAACAAGGCGGTGATGCTCGGCGCCACGGTGCGATGCAGCCAGCCGGACGGCATGCCGTTCTTGTCGATGCCGGCCTTGAGATATTCCGCCGACACGGTGTGGAAATACGAATTGTGGATGTCGTCTTCGCGGGTCCACTGCACCCGTACAGCCTTGCCCGGGAACTCCTTGGCGAGAATCGCCGCTTCAACGACGAAGTCCGGTTTCGACTTGCGCCCGAACCCACCGCCCAGCAGCGTTACGTTGAAAGTGACCTTTTCGAACGGCACGCCCAGACGCTCGGCGATGCGCTCACGGGTGACCTGCGGTGCCTGACTCGGCGCCCAGGCCTCGCAGACGCCGTCCTTGTAACGGGCGATGGCGACCATCGGTTCCATCGGTGCCTGCGCCAGATGCGGCAGGTAATACGACGCTTCGAGAGTGCTGGCAGCGCCGCTCAAGGCCTTGTCGATGTCACCGGTGTTGCGCACCACTTTGCCGGCCTTCAGCGACGCGGCTTCAAGCTCTTTGCGATAGGCAATCGAGTCATAACTGGCATTCGGGCCGTCATCCCACTCGATCTTCAGCGCCTCGCGACCCTTGATCGCCGCCCAGGTGTTGCTGGCCACAACCGCGACGCCGCCCAGTGGCTGGAACTCTGACGGCAACGGTCGACCTTCGATCTGCATGACTTTTAGCACCCCGGGGACTTTCAGCGCGGCGCTGTCATCGAGGCTTTTGACCTTGCCGCCGTACACTGCCGGGCGAGCGATAGTGGCGTAGAGCATGCCGTCGAAATGCACGTCGGCGCCGTACACTGCGCGGCCATTGACGATATCGGCACCGTCGATGGCCTTGGTGCCTTCCTTACCGATGTAGCGAAATTCCGACGGCTGCTTGAGTCGCAGGCTGTCACGCGCCGGTACTGCCAGCGCACTGGCGGCAGCGGCGAGTTCGCCGTAGCCCAGTTCGCGGCCGGACGGTTTGTGAATGACCTTGTGCAGTTGCGCATGGCATTCGCCAACCGGCACTTTCCACTGCGCAGCGGCCGCCTGTTCGAGCATGGTCCGCGCGGCGGCGCCGCAACGACGCATCGGCTCGTACCAGTGACGCATGCTGCGCGAACCATCGGTGTCCTGGTTACCGAAGCGCACTTCGTCACCCGGCGCCTGCTGCACTTTGACCTGCGCCCAATCGGCCTCGAGCTCATCGGCAACCACCATGCTCAGGCTGGTGCGCACGCCCTGGCCCATTTCCGAACGGTTGCATACCACGGTGACGCTGCCATCGGCAGCAATGCTCACGTAAACCTTGGGATCGTCTATCCAGCCATTGGGCATGCCGTCGGCACCGAACTTCTTCGGCGCGTCATCGGCCAGCGCATCCTGCCAGCCCCAGCTCGCGGCGAGGACCAGCGCGCTGGTGGCGCCGACGCCTTTGAGAAAACCACGGCGGCTGAGGTTGCTCAGGGCGAAATCATTCGGGACGCGGCTCATGCCTTCACCTCCTTCAGATGGGTGGAGGCCTGGCGGATCGCGGTTTTGATCCGGTTGTAGGTGCCGCAGCGGCAGATGTTGCCGACCATGGCTTCTTCGATCTGCTCGTCGCTCGGGTTGGGGTTGGTTTTCAGCAGAGCGGTGGCCGACATGATCTGCCCGCCCTGGCAATAACCACATTGAGCCACAGCGCTGTCGAGCCAGGCTTGCTGCACGACCTTGCCTACCGGGTCGGCGTGGAGATTATCGATGGTGGTGACGTTCTGGCCGATTACCGAGCCGATCGGCGTGATGCAACTGCGTGCCGGCAAGCCGTCGATATGGATGGTGCAGGCGCCGCACAGGCCCATGCCGCAACCGAATTTGGTGCCGTTGTAACCGGCGACGTCACGAATCGCCCACAACAGCGGCATGTCTTCGGTGACATCGAGGGAGTGGTCTTGACCGTTGAGTTTCAGGGTAATCATGGGCACGCCCGCATATTTTTTAGTGGTTATGGGGTCGAGCAATCTGCCGCCGGAAAATCAGCGGTGGGTTCGCGCAGATCGACTCAGGCTAATCAGGCTCTCTTGCGCCGACGGGAACGTCTGCACCGGGCCTTTGGGTGGAGCAAATGGTTGGTATCGTTAGCTCGCTAATTTAACCCAGCATTAACAAAAAAGCCCTGCACTTTTTCATCAGTGCAGGGCTTTCGATGGCCTCAGCCAAGCGTAGCCTCAATAGCGGTTGGGCTCCATTTCCAGTTCGACATGAAACCGTTCGGCGATGTCTTTCTGGATACGTTGCGCCAGGTCGAGCAGTTGCAGGCCGGTGGCCGTGCCGTAGTTGACCAGCACCAGCGCCTGCAACTTGTGCACGCCGGCATCGCCATCGCGGAAGCCTTTCCAGCCAGCGCGTTCGATCAGCCAGCCAGCGGCCAGTTTCATCTGCCCATCCGCTTGCGGGTAAGCCACCAGATCCGGGTGCTGCGCTTTGATCTGCGTGACCACAGCGGCAGGCACCAGCGGATTCTTGAAAAAGCTGCCGGCATTGCCGAGCACCGCCGGGTCCGGCAGTTTTTCGCTGCGGATGCTGCAGATGGCGCGGCTGACGTCGCTGGGCGTCGGCTGCTCGATGCCCTGCTCGCTCAGGCGCTGACGGACCGGGCCGTATTCCAGATGCAGGTGCGCGGCGCGATCAAGCTTGAAGCGCACCCGCAGGATCAGCCAACGTCCCGGCTGCTGCTTGAACAGGCTGTCGCGGTAGCCGAAATTGCACTGCTCCAGGCTGAAATCCCGCAGCTCGCCGCTCTCGCGATCCAGTGCGGTCAGGCCGGCAAACACGTCCTTGATCTCGACACCATAGGCGCCGATGTTCTGCATCGGCGCGGCGCCGACGGTGCCGGGAAT
Organism: Pseudomonas sp. Sample_20; assembly: GCF_004307585.1. Taxonomy (NCBI): domain Bacteria; kingdom Pseudomonadati; phylum Pseudomonadota; class Gammaproteobacteria; order Pseudomonadales; family Pseudomonadaceae; genus Pseudomonas; species Pseudomonas sp. Sample_20. The sequence goes on from NZ_RCOA01000087.1 coordinate 7,489, forward strand.
CAGGCTGAGGTTTTCCAGCCCGGCAAAACCCTGGGCCAGCGTGTGCTGCACGAACGGATGCCACGGTTCGCCCGCTTCCGCCTCGACCACCACACGACTGCCATCGTCGCTGAGCACGCGGATGCCGCGCGTGGCCATGCGCAATACCAACGCCGGAATATCCGCCGTGAGCAGCAAGTTGCTGCCACCGCCGATCACCAGCAACGGCACGTCATGGGACGCGGCAAAGGCCAGCGCTTCGCGGACATCGTCATCACTGTGGGCTTCGGCAAACAGCTGCGCGCGCACATCGACGCCAAACGTATTGAAGGCCTGCAAAGATACTTGCGGTTGCACCTGCAAACTCATAAACGGCCCTTCACTTCGATCAGCAACTGGTCGCAGGCCGCTTCGATCAGATCGAGCACCTGCTCGAAACCCTGATCGCCGTCGTAATACGGGTCCGGCACTTCATCGACCAGCCCGGCATAACGACGCAGGAACAGATCCAGCTCGGCCCTGCCGGTGGACGGCTGCAAGGCCTTGAGGTTGCGCAGATTGCTGTTATCCATGGCGAGAATCAGGTCGTAGCTGGCGAAATCGGCCCGGCTGACCTGCTGCGCGCGTTGCGTCGACAGGTCATAACCGCGCAGTTTCGCCGCGGCCTGGCTGCGCTTGTCCGGCGGGTTGCCGACGTGCCAGTCACCGGTGCCGGCGGAGGCCACTTCGACCACATCGGCCAGCCCGGCTTCACGCAACTTGTGGCGCAACACGCCTTCGGCGGTGGGCGAACGGCAGATGTTGCCCAGGCACACAAACAGAACGCGCATCAGGCCCCCAGCAGGCGACGAACCCGCTCAAGGTCTTCAACGGTGTCGACACCGGTCGGCGGCGCGATCAGCGCGTCGGCAACATGGATACGCACGCCGTGCCACAAGGCACGCAGTTGCTCAAGAGATTCGGTATTTTCCAGCCAGCACGGCCCCCAGCTCACGAAGTCGTGGAGGAACCCGGCGCGATAGGCATAAATACCGATGTGGCGGCGATAGGGCACGCCTTCGGGCAGCTGCTCGCGGCTCTTGGCAAATGCATCGCGTGCCCATGGCAAGGTCGCGCGGCTGAAAGTCAGCGCGAGGCCGTTGATGTCGCTGGCGACCTTGACCACGTTGGGGTTGAACAGGGTTTCCACGTCTTCGATCGGCTCAGCCAGCGTGGCCATGCGCGCTTCGGTGTGAGCGGCAAGGTTAGCGGCGACCTGATCGATCACACTCGGAGGAATCAGCGGCTCATCGCCCTGGACGTTGACCACGATCGCATCAGGCGCAAGACCGAGTTTCGCTGCGACCTCGGCCAGACGATCAGTGCCGGAGTTGTGATCTTCACGGGTCAGCACCACTTCGGCGCCAAAGCTTTTGCATGCCTCGACGATGCGTGCATCGTCAGTTGCAACAACGACGCGGGTCGCGCTGCTTTTGCTCGCCTGTTCCCAGACATGCTGGATCATCGGTTTGCCGGCAATATCCAGCAACGGCTTGCCCGGCAGACGGGTCGAGGCGAACCGCGACGGGATGACAACGGTGAAGGCTGTGGTCATTTATCCAGGCGCTCGTCGGTGGTCAGGGTGCGCGCTTCGCTTTCCAGCATCACCGGGATGCCGTCGCGGATCGGATAGGCCAGGCCGGCGCCCTTGCTGATCAATTCGGTCTTGTCGGCGCTGAGCTTGAGCGGGCCTTTGCACACGGGGCAAGCGAGGATGTCGAGCAGTTTGGTGTCCATGAACATTCCCAGAAATAAAAGAGTTAAGGCAGCAGACGATCCGGCAACAGGCGCATCAGCTGAGTGTCGAACCAGGCCACGAAGGCCGGCGACGGCGCGGCATCGACCGCCAGATACCACCAGTCGGCAGCAGCAAAGGCACGGCACTTCACCGCGTCCTTTTCGGTCATCACCAACGGCAATGACGGGGTGAAATTCAACGCCTGCACGCTGTAATCGGCGTGGTCGGCAAATGCATGGGCGATCGGCCGCCAGTCTAGCGCTTCGAGGGTATTGAAGAAACGTTGCGGGTTGCCGATCCCGGCCACCGCATGCAGCGCTTGCCCGGGCGGAAAATGATCCAGCGACCGACGTTCGCCGCTGCGCAGATTGACCAAGGCCGTGGGTTGCAGGCGGAAGGCGAAACCATCGTCGCGATCATCAAGGGCACCGTTGAACAGCACGCCATCGACACTTTGCAGGCGCTCGACCGGCTCACGCAACGGCCCGGCCGGCAGACAGCGCTGATTGCCCAGTCCGCGCGCGGCATCGATCAGCACCAGTTCCAGATCCCGCGCGAGCCGATAATGCTGCATGCCGTCGTCGGACAGAATCAGATCCAACGGTTCGCTGGCGATCAAGGCTTTGACGGCGGCGCTGCGATCGGGATCGATCATCAGCGGCACGCCGGTGCGCTGGACGATCAGCAACGGTTCGTCACCGGCAATCTCGGCGCTGTGCTTGGCCTCAACCCGCCACGGCAGTTGCGGCGGTTTGGCGCCGTAACCGCGACTGACCACGCCGACGCGCAGTCCACGGCGTCGGCAATGTTCGATCAGCCAGAGAATCATCGGCGTCTTGCCGGTGCCACCGACGGTGATATTGCCGACCACGATCAGCGGCACGGGCGATTGGTAGATCTCTCCGTCACCGTCGAGAAAGCGCTGACGCTTGTTGATCACCACGCGGCGATACAGCATTTCCAGCGGCCGCAGCAGCGTCAGGGCCGGATGCCCCTGATACCACGCGGCGAGCAGGCGATCAGACAGGCTCATCAGGATTTCGGCGCCGCCTCGACCGTGGTCATGCGCAGATGGCTGAAACCGAGCTTGCCGGCCGCGTCCATGGCGGTGATCACCGATTGATGCTGGGCCTTGCCATCGGCACTGATCGACAGCGGCATGTTGGTGTCGCCGTTGGATTCTTTCTGCATGGCTTCCATCAGCGTCGCCAGATCATTCTTCGGCAGAATCTTGTTGTTCACCGAGAACACGCCTTCGGCACTGATCGCGACGTCCAGCTGTTTGACCTGCTGATCCTCGGCAGGCGAACCGCTGACCGCTTCCGGCAGATCCACGCGCAACTGGGTTTCCCGAGTGAAGGTGGTAGTGACCACGAAAAACAGCAGCAGAATGAACACCACGTCAATCAGCGACGCGAGGTTGATGTCTACGGTTTCCCGGGGCTTGCGACGGAATTTCACGCTTTGCCCTCGGCCAGATCGACATCACGGTCGCCCTGCACCACTTCCACCAGTTTGATCGCTTCCTGCTCCATACCCACCACCAGCTCGTCGATGCGGCGCTGCAAAAACCGGTGGAAGAACACCGCTGGAATCCCGACCATCAGGCCCGCTGCGGTCGTGATCAGCGCTTTGGAAATACCGCCGGCCAGTACCGAGGCATTGGTGGTCATGCCAGAGCCGGTGAAGGCACTGAAAATGTCGATCATGCCCAACACGGTGCCGAGCAGGCCGAGCAGCGGCGCCATGGCGGCGATGGTGCCGAGGGCGTTGATGTAGCGTTCGAGTTCATGAATGACCCGCGCGGCGGCCTCTTCGATGCACTCTTTCATGATCTCGCGACCATGCTTGGAATTGGCCAGGCCTGCGGCGAGAATTTCCCCCAGCGGCGAATTGGCGCGCAATTCCTTGAGTTTTTCCTTGTTGAGCTGCTTGTCCTTGATCCAGACCCAGACCTGACCCAGCAGATGCTCGGGGGTGACGCGACTGGCGCGCAGTGTCCACAGGCGCTCGGCAACGATCGCCATGGCCGCGATGGAACTCAGAATGATCGGCAACATCATCCAGCCGCCGGATTTGACCAATTCCCACACAGTGACAGTCCCCTCGAAAAAGTGCGCCACTTTACCATACCGATCCGCGATTAAGAGTCGCCGCCCCGACGACCGTGAGGTGGCACCCATGCTGGCACTGATCAACGGCCAGCCACCGGCGGATCGCGCCAGAAACGCCGCTGTTGACGCATCGTCCACGGCGGTTTGAAGCTGCCCAGTTGCAGATGAATGGCACCGTGCTCGGCGCTGTCGTAGATGCGCAGACCTTGCTTGCGGTAGCGCGCCAGCACGGTTGGATGCGGATGACCGAAGGAGTTGCCGTGGCCACGGGAGATCAGCACCGCTTCGGGCTGCAAGGTTTTGAGCAGGGCCATCGATGATGAACTGCGACTGCCGTGATGGGGCGATTGCAGCCACTGAGTCGGCACGGCCAGTGGGCTGTCGAGCAGGACGCGCTCGGCATGAGTGTCGATGTCGCCGGTGAGCAGCAGGCGTTCGCCGTTGGCCTCGATCTGCAACACACAGGAACGCTGGTTGCTGTCATCGGCTGCCGACCATTGCCAGAGCTGGAACTGCACGCCGTCCCACTGCCACCGTTCGCCACTCGCGCAGGCTTCGGCGTTCAGCTCCGGCGGCAGGTTTGGCGGATCGCCGCTGACCACTCGGTGCACGTTGAAGCCACGCATGACCGCCCGGGCGCCGCCAGCGTGATCGGCGTCGGCATGGCTGAGCAGCATCAAATCGAGCGCTTGCACATTGAGTTTACGTAACGCTGGCAGCACCACCCGCTCGCCGAGATCGAACTCGCCGAAACGCGGGCCGGCGTCATAGAGAAGCGCGTGATGGCGGGTGCGGATGAGGATGGCCAGGCCTTGGCCGACGTCGAGTTGCCAGACATCGGCCCGCCCTTCTTCTATTCGCTCTTGAGGCGGCAATGCCAGGAGCAACAGCAGCGGCCAGCCCAATGGACGCATTGGCACGCCTCGGGGCAACAGCAATAAAATCGCGCCAAGGCTGCCCAGGACCAACGCCCAAAATGGAATGGCGGCCGGTATCCACGCCGGCCATTGCCCGGCAATCAGCGCCAGCCCGATAAACAGCCAGTCGATCAAACCACCGGCCAGCCACAACAGCCCTTCGCCAACATAAGGCACGGGCAGCAATAGCGTGCCGAGCAATGCCGGCGGCAGCACCACGAGGCTGACCCACGGAACGGCCAGCAGATTGGCTACAGGCCCGCTGACGCTGATGGGCAAGCTCAGCGCCAGCAACACCGGACACAAGCCGATCGCGATCAGCCACTGCGCGCGGGTCCAGGTCTGCCACCACCGCCAGGCCCCCAGCCGCCCGCCGAAAGTGAAGATCAACACTGCCACCGCCGCGAAAGACAGCCAGAAGCCGGGACGCAAACTGGCCAGTGGATCAAGCAGCAGCACGCCATTGAACGCCAGCAATAACGGCCACCACGCGCCGAGATGGCGAAAACGCAGGCGCCACAACAATACCAGCGCCACCATCACGCAGGCGCGCTGCACTGGCACGTCGAAACCGGCGAGCAAGCCGTAACCCAGCGCCGCCGCGAATGCCAGACCACAGGCCCACGGCAACCATGGCCAGCGCACCGGCCAGATTCCGAAACGCGCCAGCCCGGCGACCAGCAGATACATCACCGCCGCCAGCAAACCGATGTGCTGTCCGGAGATCACCAGCAAATGCACGGTGCCGGTGTCTTGCAGAATCTGCCAGTCCTCGCGACTCAGCCCCGAACCGTCGCCAAGCACCAGCGCCGCCAGCGCGCCCTCGCGTCCTTGCGCATCCACCGCCAGCAGGCGTTGGCGAACGCCGTCGCGCCATGCATGCCGGGCCTCAGCCAAGCGCTGGCCATCCTTGATCGTGCCGGTTGCGCCGATCCGTTGCGCCAGCAGCCAGGCCTCGTAGTCGAAGGCGTGCGGGTTGAGCAGGCCACCCGGGCGCTTCAACTTCACCGCCAGACGCCATCGCTCACCACTATTGACCGGCGGCCCGGCGTACCAGGCCAGGCGCAGCAGCGACGGCAGCTTTTCGTGGCGTGAACGCGCATCAGCCAGCTCGAAACGCACCACGCCATCGCTGTGTTGCGGCAAGCCGACCACGCGCCCTTCGAGCCAACGGGTTTCGCCGTCGAGGCTCGGTGGCAAGCGGTCATTTAGCGCCCACTGCGCGCCAACGCAGGCCCAGGTAAAGCCAAACAGCAAAAACGCCAATGGAAAGCTGCGAAACGGCAGCAACATCAGCGCCACCATTGGCAGCACCAGCAACCAACCGACCGGCGGCAAGGCCGGCAAAAAAACCGGGGCCAGCAGACCGACTGCCAGCGCCATCATCCCTGTGCGCATATGCCCGTCCTTGAGAGTCCCCCCACTAGGCATAGCCGGTCTGCGGCACCACCGTCGTCAACAATTGTCACAAAGTCTGAATGGGCGGTTCGTAGAATCCAGACATACTTGCCGCCTTAACCGACCGAGAAGCCCTATGCCCCGGCGCTTATTCAAACGTTACATGCCCGACCCGACGAGCATCAGGGAACACAAATCCTTACGCTTTCTCGGCACGTTGCTGCATGACCCTAACCTCTGGCATCTCAACCGCCACTCGGTCGCCCGGGCGATGGCGGTCGGCCTGTTTGCGGCGTTCCTGCCGATCCCGGCACAGATGCTGGTGGCGGCGGCATTGGCGGTGATGGTGCGCGGCAATATGCCAATCGCGGTGAGCCTGGTCTGGCTGACCAATCCGATCACCATGCCGGCGGTGTTTTTCTGCACCTACCAGGCCGGGGCGTTCCTGATGGATGTGCCGGCGCGGCATCTGCCGGACGAGTTGACGTGGGAATGGATCAGCGGTGAGCTGTCGACATTGTGGCAGCCGTTTTTATTGGGCTCGGTGGTTGTCGGCCTGGTGCTGGGCGTCCTCGCCTACTTTCTGGTGATGCTGTACTGGCGCTGGTGGGTGGCGCGGCAATGGCGGCGGCGCAAGAAAAGTCGGCAGAAATGAATGCAAAACGGCCTCCGCGATGGGAGGCCATTTTTTGTTGTGTCCGGGCTGACCCCTTCGCGAGCAGGCTCGCTCCCACAGAGAACATCATTCCAATGTGGGAGCGAGCCTGCTCGCGATGGAAGCGCTGCGGTCGGGATCAGGTACGCATCCCGCGCCCGCTCACCAGCAACCGCGCACAGCCGAGATACAGCACCACGGTCGCCACCAGCATGAAGGTGATGGCGATGCCGATACGGATATCCGAGACACCAAGGATGCCGTAGCGGAAGGCGTTGACCATGTGCAGCACCGGGTTGGCCAGCGACACGGTCTGCCAGAACGGTGGCAGCAAAGTGATCGAGTAGAACACGCCGCCCAGGTAAGTCAGCGGGGTCAGCACAAAGGTCGGAATGATCGAAATATCATCGAAGTTGCGCGCAAACACCGCGTTGATGAAGCCCAGCAGCGAGAAGATTGTCGCGGTCAGCACTACCACCAGAATGGTCACGCCGAGGTGATGCACCTGCAAATCTGTGAAGAACAGCGACAGGATCGTCACGATCAGACCCACTGCCAGACCGCGCAATACACCACCAATGGTGAAGCCGATCAGGATCGTGTGCGGTGACACCGGCGAGACCATCAACTCTTCGATCGAGCGCTGGAACTTGCTGCCGAAGAAGCTCGAGACCACGTTGCCGTAGGAGTTGGTGATCACCGACATCATGATCAGACCCGGCACGATGTACTCCATGTAGGTGAAGCCACCCATGTCGCCGATCTGCCGGCCGATCAGGTTGCCGAAGATCACGAAGTACAGAACCATGGTGATCGCCGGCGGCAGCAGGGTCTGCGGCCAGATCCGCATGAAGCGTTTGACCTCGCGGTAGACGATGGTTTGCAGGGCGACGAGGTTGGGACCGAACTCGGAACTCATACCGCCACCTTCGACAGATTTTTCTCCACCAGGGACACGAACAACTCCTCGAGGCGATTGGTTTTGTTACGCAGGCTCAGCACTTCGATGTTCTGCTGCGCCAGCTGGGTGAACAGCGCCGTGATGCCCATGGATTTGTCGACCTGGACTTCGAGGGTATGGCCGTCGAGCAATCGGGCCGGGTAGCCGAGCAATTGCGGCGCCGCGCTCAAGTCGTTCTTCAGGTCAAGCAGAAAGGTCTCCACGTGCAACTGGCCCAGCAACTGTTTCATGCTGGTGTTTTCGACGATGGTGCCGTGGTCGATGATGCCGATGTTGCGGCACAGCTGCTCGGCCTCTTCCAGATAATGCGTGGTCAGGATGATGGTGATGCCTTTCTGGTTCAGTTCGGTGAGGAAGGTCCACATCGAACGGCGCAGTTCGATATCGACGCCCGCAGTCGGCTCATCGAGGATCAGCAGGCGCGGTTCATGCACCAGCGCACGGGCAATCATCAGACGCCGTTTCATGCCGCCGGACAGCGAACGCGAAGGCACATCGCGCTTGTCCCACAGGCCGAGCTGGGTCAGGTACTGCTCGGCGCGTTCCTTGGCGACTTTCGCCGGAATGCCGTAGTAACCGGCCTGGGTCACGACGATGTCGAAGGTCTTTTCGAACTGGTTGAAGTTGAATTCCTGCGGCACCACGCCGATCGAGCGCTTGAGCGCCGCCGGGTTCTTGTCCAGGTCATTGCCGAAAATATTCACGGTGCCGCTGGTCTTGTTGACCAGGGTCGAGAGGATGCCGATGGTGGTGGATTTGCCGGCGCCGTTGGGGCCGAGCAAGGCGAAAAAGTCACCTTCGGCGACGTCCAGATCGATACCACTCAAGGCCTGGAACCCGTTGCCGTAGGTTTTGGTTAGCTGCCGGATGGACAGAGCGGAACTCATATCGGATTTACGCACCAAGAAGGAAGGAAAGAAGTAAATAAGGGCGGGCGGCGAGGGAAACAACCGCAGCGCAAGTTCGCAATGGTGCTTGCCGCCGCCGCACAAGTACAGTCAAGTGTGTCGATAGTAATTATCAAGTCAACGCGGTCATGACCGCTTTCTGATAGGCCGGACGCTGTTTCAAGCGTTCATACCAGGCTTGCAGATGCGGTTGCGGCGCGCGCTCGATGGGCATTTCGAACCACGCGTAAATGAAGCTGCCCAGCGGAATGTCGCCCATGCCGATGTCATTGCCGGAAAGATAGGGCTGGCTGATCAAGGCGTGGTCGGCCATGTTCAGCAGTTCATCGCATTCCTTGATCGCGGCGTTGATCGCCTTCCAGTCCTGCTTCTCCGCAGGCGTACGCAGCACACCCCAGAACACCGTGCGAAACGGCCCGGCGAAACTGGATGTGGTCCAGTCCATCCACTTGTCCGCTGCGGCGCGGGCTTGCGCATCTGCCGGATACCAGGCGCTGTCCGGGGCGTGTTTGGCCAGCAGATAGCGCACGATGGCGTTGGATTCCCACAGCACGAAACCGTCATCCTCGATCACCGGCACCCGGCCATTCGGGTTCATCGCGCGGTACTCGGGCGTGTCGACCACACCGAACGCGCCGCCGGCATCGATGGCCTCGTACGCCAGGCCCAGCTCTTCGGCAGCCCATAAGGGCTTTCTGACGTTCGATGAATTTTTCCGTCCCCAGATCTTCAGCATGACCGCCTCTTTGCAAGTGAGTGGACGGCCAGCATACGCCGGATCAGGTGCGACTCAAATCGGCCTGCATATCGCCCAGCAGCACCGGCAGTTGCTCACTGAACAGATGCGGATAGCACTTTTGCAGGTGCTCGAAGAAGAAGGTTTCCGGCACGTCGGTGAACTGGCCGTGATCGAGCAGATACTCCATCAACTGCGCGCCGTCACGGTTGAACGGGTGGAAAACGCTGTCATTGATGCCGTCGAAGTCCAGCGCTGCGACGTTGAACAACTCGCACAGTTGCTGGTTGAACGCTGGCGTCGCCTTGACCCAGCGACCATCGAGAAACAGTTCGGTGTAGCCATGCATGGCGAACACATCGCTTTTCAGCAACTCGAGCAGACGTGGCGTCGACAGATGATTGCGCACATCGGCCAGACCGATGCGCGCCGGAATCCCGCAATGCCGCGCACAACCGGCGAGCAGCGTGGCTTTCGGCACGCAATAACTCTCCCCCGCCGCCAGTGCATAACTGCCACACAAAGTTTGCGGATCACGACTGAAGGTGTAGGGGTTGTAGCGCACCGCCTCGCGCACGGCGTAATACAGACTGATCGCCTGCTCGCGCGGATCATTACTGGCGCCGCGATGCTGCTCGGCGAACTCCACCACCGCCGGGTGGTCACTATCGATGAAGCGGCCGGGGCTCAGATACTCGTGCATGGCGGCAATCTCCTGGATGAGTCACGAGTCTAGCGACAGCCTGAGCACAGAGATAACGACGTTTCGGCCAAACCTGAAAGCAAAGCTGCGCAGCAACGAACGATTTCCCACACGTGTTGCCCACCGAACCTACGAAAACCATCCGGGGTTTCCCACGATTTCAATCACCATGCTCTGACCACCCTTGTTTGCAGATGCCGTCTAAGCTCTGGAGGGTCGATTTGCTTTGGTTCACGGAGGACTGAATATGCTGTTGTTGTGGATACTGGTTTTGATCGTCGGCGTGGCGTATCTCGCCCATCGACGCATCGCCCCGCTGCCCGCGTTGGGCATCGTTGCGGCCTATCTGGTCGCCATGGGGTTTTTCAGTCACGCGCCGGGCTGGCTGCTGTTTGTCTTCTGGGTCCTGTTGGCGGTGGTCGCCGCGCCATTGTTGCTGCCTGACCTGCGCCGCAAGCATTTCACCGCGCCGCTGTTCAACTGGTTCCAGAAAACCCTGCCGCCCATGTCGCAGACCGAACGCGACGCGATCGATGCCGGCACCGTGTGGTGGGACGGCGAGCTGTTCAGCGGCCGTCCGGACTGGGACAAATTGCTGTCCTATCCCAAGGTGCAACTGACTGAAGAAGAACAGGCTTTCATCGATGGCCCGACCGAAGAACTCTGCGCGATGGTCAGCGACTGGCAGATCGGCCAGTCCATGGACCTGCCGCCCGAGGCCTGGACGCACATCAAGGAACATGGCTTTTTCGCCCTGATCATTCCCAAGGAATACGGCGGCAAAGGCTTCTCCGCTTACGCTCACTCCCAAGTGGCAATGAAACTGGCGACGCGCAGCGGTGACCTCGCCTCCACCGTGATGGTCCCGAACTCCCTCGGCCCGGCCGAATTGCTGCTGCATTACGGCACCGACGAACAACGTAATCACTACCTGCCGCGCCTGGCCCGTGGCGACGATATCCCGTGCTTCGCCCTCACCGGCCCGCTGGCCGGTTCCGACGCCGGCGCGATGCCCGACACCGGGATCATCTGCAAAGGCCAGTGGCAAGGTGAAGAAGTCATCGGCCTGCGCCTGAACTGGGAAAAGCGCTACATCACCCTCGGCCCGGTCGCGACCCTGCTTGGCCTGGCGTTCAAGGCTTATGACCCGGATCACCTGCTCGGTGAAGAGGAAGACCTCGGCATCAGCCTGGCGCTGATCCCGACCGATACCGCAGGCGTGGAGATCGGTCGTCGTCACCTGCCGCTGGGCGCCGCGTTCATGAACGGCCCGAACTCCGGCAAGGACGTGTTCATTCCGCTGGACTACCTCATCGGTGGTCAGGAAATGCTCGGCAAAGGCTGGATGATGCTGATGAACTGCCTGTCCGTCGGGCGTTCGATCTCTCTGCCAGCCGTGGGCACCGGCGCTGCCAAGTTCACCAGTCTGGTCACAGGCCAGTACGCGCAGATTCGTGAGCAATTCAATGTGCCGCTGTCCGCTTTCGAAGGCATCCAGGAAGCCATGGCGCGCATCGGCGGTAACGCGTGGATGATGGACGCCGCCCGCATGCTCACCGCCAACGCGGTGGACCTGGGTGAAAAACCTTCGGTGCTGTCGGCGATCCTCAAATACCACCTCACCGAACGCGGCCGCGAATGCATCAGCCACGCCATGGATGTACATGGTGGTAAAGCGATCATCATGGGGCCGAACAACTACCTGGGCCGCAGCTGGAACGGGGCGCCGATCTTCATCACCGTCGAAGGCGCGAACATCCTGTCGCGCAACCTGATGATCTTCGGTCAGGGCGCGATCCGCTGCCATCCGTTCGTACTCAAGGAAATGGCCCTGGCCGGTCGCGAGGACAAGGATCAGGCACTCAAGGAATTCGACGGCCTGTTGCTCAAGCACATCGGTTTTGCCGTCAGCAATGCCGCCAGCACACTGGTGCTGAACCTCGGCCTTGGTCACTTCGAACATGCGCCGGGCGACAGGATCAGTCAGGGCTACTTCCGCGCGCTGAACCGTCAGGCCGCCGCATTTGCCATGCTCGCCGACTTCAGCATGATGCTCCTGGGCGGCGAACTGAAACGCCGCGAACGTCTGTCGGCACGCCTCGGCGATGTACTGAGCAACCTGTATCTGGCCTCCGCCGCGCTCAAGCGCTATCACGACCTGGATTCGCCGGCGTACATGGAGCCGCTGTTCCGCTGGGCCATGGAAGAAAGCCTCGGCCAGTCGGAGCGTGCGCTGGATGAACTGCTGAGCAACTTCCCGAACAAAGTCTTCGGCTGCCTGCTGCGGGTCATCGTCTTCCCGTTCGGTCGCCGTCACAAAGGCCCATCGGACAAACTCGGCGCCGAAGTCGCTGCGGTCATCGGTCGCGCCAAGGGCGATCCGGCACTGGAAGAACTGCTCGCCGGCTGCTACCGCCCGCAATCGGCGGACGATGCCGTGGGCGCGCTGCAACACGCCAGCGACCTGCTCAATGCCGCGCAACCGCTGCACAAGAAACTGCACACCGCACTGAAGAGCGGCCAGGTCAAACCGGCAGCCGGCGAACACGCCATCGATGCCGCGCTGGAAGCCGGCGTGCTGCAGGCCGTCGAAGCGCAAAGCCTGCGCGACGCCGAAGCGGCCCGCCGCAAGGTGATCGACGTCGACGATTTCGCCAAAGAAGAACTGACCCAGGCAGAGGGCAAAGTCCGCTGATCCCGGTTTATGTGAAAAAACGGCGCGAGGGCTTTATACTCCCGCGCCCGTTTTGCTCTTGAGGACTTATCTCGTGTCCAACGTCGTTGCCGATCATCTCGTGTTGCTCGACCACCTGCGCAGTATCCTGGTCGCCGTAGGTGAGGCCGAACAAGTGCCCGAAGAAAGCCATGCCCTGTTCCTCGAGCGCTTCGACGAACTGCTGGCCTCCCTGCCGATCGACCCTATCGAAAGCCAATACCTGGGCCAGGACATCCTCACCCAAGTCATCAGCCGCTACCCGCAAATCGCCCACCTGATCCCACGCGACCTGCTGTGGTTCTTCGCCGGCGACTGCCTGCACTACCTCTCCGACGAAGAAATCGACCTCTACCAGGCCCTCGAAGAACGCCGCTACGAAGCCGAACAGAACGACGAACCGTTCGACTGGAACCAGGAAAAACAACTGCTGGCCATGTCCGCACAGGACAGCAAGCACTGATTTTTCAAACGGTAATGAAAAGGCCCGCACTGGTGATTCCATGCGGGCCTTTTTTTTCAAGATCAAAAGCCCCTCACCCTAGCCCTCTCCCGGAGGGAGAGGGGACTGACCGAGGTGTTTGGGCGAGTTACGTCGATGTGAAAGTCCGAGTTGAACTCAGGATTTGAAAAGCACACAAATCAGCTCCCTCTCCTCGGGGAGAGGGCTGGGGTGAGGGGAAAATTCACCACAAAAACAGCCAGACACCACCCGCCCCTCACCACTCAAAACAATGAGCGCAAGCTCGAGTACCGCTTTTGATCTTGATTCACAGGCGACGTCGGAAGGCTGAGCGGAGGGATTGATCCGGGCGTGGGAGCGCAGCGACCGTCTGGCGCAGCCAGACACAGCGGAAGGAGGTGCAGCGAAGCAAACCGGAGCCGCTGCGCCCGGATCAGTCCCGGAGCGAAGGTACCCCGAGCCCCAGCGAGCGGGCCGAACGTAGGAGCTAGCGTTTTTTGCTTACTTTTTTAGGCGCTCGGTGCGTGTCAACGTATCTGTCGCTTCACGGCTGTTTTAGGAGTCTATTACGCC